>JBEKGT010000001.1:0-38731 GCA_050012655.1 Gemmatimonadales bacterium
AGGGGATCCTCGGATGGGGGCGGCGCGCGACGTCTTTGCCCCTAGCCCGGGACGTCCGGCACCGCCACGCTCCCGCCCCGGTGAGGGAACGGACAGGATGGAGGCGGGCGGGAATCCTCTCGGCACCCTACTGACGCACGTGGGATCGTGCTGCCGCGACCCGGCCGTCCGCACCGACAGGCAGGCCACTGCATCAACGGGGGTCGTGGCGAGGGTGGATCCCCCGCTCTGGCGTCGCGCCCCTACCTCCCCCGCACCGCCTCCAGCGCCGACATCCGGTGCGGGCCGGGGTAGGGCACGCCCTCGCCCTTCACCGCCATCCAGATCACCCGGCTGAAGACGTCGTCGTCGATGGCGTCGGCCCGCGAGAGGTCGAACCGCCGCGACTCGAGCGCCGCGCGCGTGCGCGGCGCGTTCACCTCGTCGAGGGACTGCCGCGGCGTGATGGCGTCGAAGGGCCGCGTATCGGCGACGTCCGACCAGATCTCCCGCAGCGGCCGCCCAAAGTTGTCGAAGTGCGACAGCGACGCGAGGCCGAGGATCTCCTCCATCGTCCGGAGGACGTCCGTGGTGTTCGCGAACCGGTGCGAGACGCCACCCCGGTTCCACGCCGAGATCACGAGGAGGGGCGAGCGGTGGCTGTCCACGTGGTCGGGGCCGTTCTGGGCGTCGTCCTCGAGCACGAACACCACGGTGTTCCGCCAGAACGGGCTGCGGGAGAGCGCGGCGACCATCCGGCCCAGGGCGAGGTCGTTGTCGGCCACCATCGCCTTGGGTGTGTTCCAGCCGGCGGCGCCCCCCGAGGTATGATCCCGAGGGAGGTGGATCGTCTGCAGGGCCGGCATCTCGCCCGCGGCGGCCCAACGCTGGAGCTGCGCCAGCCAGATGTCGGCGCGGTGCTGGTCGCGGATCGCCAGGTCGAACCACGGGAACGTCGTGTCGGTGTTCGCCGCGAGGAACGGCTTCGTGCCGCGGTAGACGCTCGGGGCGCCGTTCCGCCCGCGCTCCTCCAGCGTGAACTCGCCGAAGTTGCGGAAGGTGATGTGGGCGCGCTGGGCGAGGTCCCAGAGGTAGCCATTCGCCGGCGAGGCGACGTCGTCGTCGGGGATGCGCCCCTTCTGCGAGCCCTCGTAGTCGTAAGAGCGCCCGCGGCCGGAGTACTGCGTCGGCACCGTCTTCTGGGTGTAGTCGGTGGCGTACGCCGCCGTGGACCAGTTGTGCCCATCGGCGCTCACCTCGGCGTTCACGAAGAAGCGGTCGAAGGTCCCGAACCGCTCGGCGATCGCGTGCGCGTTGGGTGTCACCGCGCGGCCGAAGAGAGTGAGCGCCGTGTCGCCGTCGGCCTGCGGGAGGTCGCCAAGCACCTGATCGTAGGTGCGGTTCTCGCGGATGATGTAGATGACATGGGTGAAAGCCGGGTACCGCTTACCGCGCACCGTGGACCTGGTCCAGCCGTTGGCGCGCGCCACGCGCGCCGAGTACCCGGCCAGCTCGGCGCGGCCGGCGCGGGCGGCGGGGATGATGCTCAGCGAGCCGGTCACTTGGCCCAGTGTGTAGGTGGTCGGGACGGTCCGCCGGCCGGGGAACGGGCCGTCGGGGTTCGGACCCGCGCCGCGTCCCTTGCCGTTCACCACCATCAGCGTGTCGCCCAGCGCGGCGAGCGCCGTCGGGAACCACTCCGTGGGCACGCGCCCGGCGAGCTTGTCATCGCCGCGGGCCGCGGTCACGCCGGAGAGGCTCGCCGAGAGGTCGAAGACCGCCACGGCGTTCGCGTCGGACTCCGCGACGAACAGCCGCGTGTCGTCGCCGGAGAGGGCGAGGGCGTTCGGTGTGGCCCCCTCGTCGGGGCCGGCCGGGGGCGGATCGCGCAGCTCGCCGATGACCCGGCGCGCACGGGTGTCCACCACGGCGATGCGGTCGGTGCTGCCGGAGGCGACGAAGAGCCGCCGGCCATCAGCCGTCAGCAGGAGCGCGGACGGGTGGCGCCCCGCGGCGATCGCGCTCGCCGACGCGAGGCGGCCGTCGGCGGAGCGCTGGTAGACGGAGAGCGTGTTCGCGCCCCAGTTGGATACGAAGACCGTCCCGTCGGGCGTGATCGCGACGGCGTAGGGATACGGTCCGGTCGGAAGGCGCTGGACGACGCGGCGGCTCGCCACGTCCACCACCGCCAGCGAGTCGGCGAGGTTCTCGGCGACGTACAGCTGCCGGCCGTCGGCGCTCAAGGCGAATCCCGCCGGGTAGCTGGTGCCGTCGCTGTCGGGTGCCGTCGCGCGTAGCGGGATGCTGTCGGCGAGCGCGGCGGAGTCCGCCGCCCATCGGTACGCGTAGACCAGGTCGCGGTTCCCGCCGGAGGCGTAGAGCGTCCGCCCGTCGGGGGAGAAGGCAAGGCCGATGAACGCGGCGGGCTGGATCAGCCTCTGCCGCACCACGCCGTCGCGATCCACCACCTGGATCCCCTGCTCGAGGTAGCCGTTCATCAGCAGGACGAGGCGGCGCGCGCCGGGGGCGGTGGCCAGCGCGAGCGGCATCGAGCCGATGTTCCGCACCGCGCCCGCCGGGTCGAGGTACTGGCCGGTGGGGAGGCGCGGCAGGAGCGTCGAGCTGGTCGTGCCGACGCGATCGCCCTGTGGAGTGGAAGCGTGGCACGCCGCGAGGGCGAGTAGGGAAGCGATGAAAAGCGGGCCGGTGCGCACGGGGAGGACCTCCGTCGGGTGCTCGAATATACCGCGGCCGCCCGCTCTGGCGCGCGGCGCCGCCGAGGAGGCATCTTCGGGAGGCCTACCGACGCACCGATGCGCGGCGGACGGGCGGATAGACGCGAGGACCACCACGGAGGGCAGTTCATGCGAGTCGGCATCCTCGGGACGGGCGACGTGGGGCGTGCGCTGGGCAAGGGCTTCGCGACCAGGGGGCACGAGGTGAAGATGGGCTCCCGCGACGGAAGGAACCCGAAGCTCGCGGAGTTCGTGAAGCAGGCGGGGCCGAAGGCGTCAGGGGGCACCTTCGCCGAGGCCGCCGCGTTCGGCGAGGTGGTCGTCCTCGCCACGCTATGGAGCGGCACCGAGAGCGCACTGAAGTTCGCCGGCGCGAAGAACCTCGCCGGCAAGGTGGTGATGGACGCCACCAACCCTCTCGTCTTCGCCCCGGGTGCGCCCCCGGCGCTCGAGCGCGGCTGGAACGACTCCGCCGGCGAGCAGGTGCAGCGCTGGCTCCCCGACGCGAAGGTCGTGAAGGTCTACAACACTGTCGGCAATGCCCACATGGTGGATCCGCAGTTCCCCGGCGGCCCCCCCGACATGTTCATCTGCGGGAACGACGCCGGTGCCAAGGCCACCGTGACGAAGATCTGCGCCGACTTCGGCTGGCCCACGGTGGACATCGGCGGGATCGAGGGGAGCCGCCTGTTGGAGCCGCTCTGCGTCCTGTGGGTGCTCTACGGCATCCGCACGGGCGGGTGGAACCACGCCTACAAAATGCTCCACAGGTAGTGTGCCGGTGGAGAGACCGCGCGTGACACCCGTGCTCCTCCTCGCCGCGGTGGCGGGGGCGGCGCTCCTCGCAGCGCTTGCGATCACGCCCCTCGCGTACGCGCAGCGCCCGGGAGCAGCCACAGGGGCCGGCGGCGCGCGTCCCGTGCGCGCCACCGAAGCGCGGCGCCTCGTGGACTCCCTCCTCGCCGACTACGCCAAGCCCGGCGCGCCCGGCGCGAGCGTCGTCGTGGTGAGCGGAGGCCGCGTCCTCTTCGAGCGCGCCTATGGCCTCGCCGATGTGGAGTCGAAAGTCCGCGCCACGACGCGCACCGGTTACCGCCTCGCTTCCCTCTCCAAGGAGTTCACTGCGACGGCGGTGATGATCCTCGCCGAGGAGGGGAAGCTCTCCTTCGACGACCCCGTCTCGCACTGGCTGCCGCAGCTGCCGGCCTACGCGCGCGGCATCACGATCCGCCACCTCCTGAACCACACTTCCGGCGTGTGGGCGTACGAGGACTTCGTCCCCGACAGCCAGACATATCAGGTGAAGGACCGCGACGTCCTCCAGCTCATCTCCCGCGCCGACTCGCTCTACTTCCCGCCCGGCACGGCGTACCGCTACAGCAACACCGGCTATGCGCTGCTCGCGCTCGTCGTCGAGGCGGCGTCGGGGATGCCCTTCGCGCGATTCATGAGAGAAAGGGTCTTCATTCCCGCAGGGATGCGGAACACGGTCGCCTACGAGGCGGGCGTCTCCACCGTGCCGCGGCGCGCGTACGGCCACGCGGCCGAGGGTGCGCGTTGGGTGAGAGCCGACCAGAGCAACACCAGCGCGGTCCTCGGCGACGGCGGCATCTACACCTCAGTGGACGACCTGGTGCGGTGGAGCCGCACCATCTTCGGGAACCGCCTCGTTCGCGCCGCCACCCATCAGCTCGCCTGGACCTCCGCCACCCTCGCCAACGGCCAGAGCGCCGGCTACGGATTCGGGTGGTTCGTGGAGCGCGACGCGCACGGTCTCAGGCTCTGGCATCACGGCGAGACGCGAGGGTTCACCAACGGCATCGTGCTCTATCCCGAGCAACGCCTGATGGTCGTGGTCCTCACCAACCGGCTCGGCGGGATGCCGTGGGACGTCGCGCAGCGCATCGCGGAGCTGTACCTGCCGTGAGGGTCCGTGTCGGATCGTGGCGGGCGCGGCGTCGCGGGGCCGGCCGGCGCGACGCCCTCCGGCTGCCCGCTGCGCTCGCAGAGTCGGGCATCGCGCCGGCCAACCCCGCTCCTGGCGCCCGCCGCATCGCCAGGCCTCGCGCGTCTGCCCTGGAGCGGTGACGTGCCGCCCCGCCGTTTCGCTTCTGTTCTCGCCGCCATCGCCCTCGCGCGCTTCGGTCCGATGACCTCCGCCCAGAATCCCCCCGCCGTCGCGTCCGCGCCCGCACGGGCCGCCGTGGCCGCCTTCGCGCCGACGCACCACCTGATGCCGGTGCCCGCGTCGGTCCGGTGGGGCGAGGGCCGCCTGCGGCTCGACAGCACGTTCGGGGTCGCCGTGCTTGGATACCGGGACGCGCGGCTCACGGGAGCGGTGTACCGGATGATCCGCCGCCTCGAAGCGCGGGTGGGCGTGACGCTCACGCACCAGCCCGCGGGGGCTGCTCCGCGAGGTCGGGGAGGTGCGACGGAGCACCCCACTGCCGCACTCGTATTCGTGGCTGACACCTCCCGCGCGGCGCTCGTGGTCGAGGCGCAGAGCCCTGGCCAGGCGGTGCAGACGGAGACGGAGGACGAGTCGTACTCTCTCGACGTCTCGCCCACGCGGGCGACAATCCGTGCGTCGACGGTCGTGGGCGTGATCCGCGGCCTCGAGACGTTCCTCCAGTTGCTGGAGGGGGACCGCTCGGGCTTCTCCCTGCCCGTCGTGGCGATCCAGGACCGCCCGCGCTTCCCGTGGCGGGGCATCTTGATAGACGTGGGCCGCCACTTCGAGCCCGTGGAGGTCATTGAGCGCAACCTCGACGCGATGGCTGCGGTGAAGCTCAACGTCCTCCACTGGCACCTCTCGGATGACCAGGGCTTCCGCGTCGAGAGCCGCCGCTTCCCCAAGCTCCAAGAGCTGGCCTCCGACGGCCTCTTCTACACCCAGGCCGAGGTCCGCGCAGTCGTCGCCTATGCGCGGGACCGCGGCATCCGCGTGGTGCCGGAGTTCGATGTGCCGGGACACTCGACCTCGTGGTTCGTGGCCTACCCGGAGTACGCGAGCGCGCCGGGTCCCTTCGCGATTGAGCGGCAGTTCGGCGTCTTCGACCCGACTTTCGACCCCACCAACGAGCGGGTGTACCGCTTCCTCGACCGCTTCATCGGCGAGATGGCGGCCCTCTTCCCCGACCCGTACTGGCACGTGGGCGGCGACGAGAACAGCGGCGTCGAGTGGAGCGCCAACCCGCGCATCCAGGCGTTCAAGGCGGCGCACGGCTTCGCGAAGAACGAGGCGCTCCAGACCTACTTCAACCAGCGCCTCCTCCCCATCCTCGCGAGGCACGGCAAGCGGATGGTCGGATGGGACGAGATCCTGGAGCCGGGGCTCCCCACCACGTCGCTGATCCAGTCGTGGCGCGGCCGCGCCTCCCTCGACACCGCCGCGCACCGCGGCTACGCCGCCATCCTCTCCTCGGGCTACTACCTCGATCATCAGCGCACCGCCGAGTACCACTACGCGGTGGATCCCCTCCCGGCGAACAGCACCCTGGGCCCCGAGGAAGCGGCGCGCATCCTTGGCGGCGAGGCGTGCATGTGGGGGGAGCACGTCGGCCCGGAGACCATTGACTCGCGCATCTGGCCGCGGGCGGCGGCGATCGCCGAGCGGCTCTGGTCGCCGAAGGAAGTGACGGACGTGGGCGATATGTACCGCCGGCTCGCGGTGGTGAGCGACGCGCTGGAGGAGGTCGGCGTCACGCACGCGTCGCACACCGGCCGGATGCTGCGGCGCCTCGCGGGCAGCGTGGACATTACGCCCCTCGCAGAGTTTCTGGAGTACGCGCAGCCGGCGTATTTCGGCGAGCGGAGCCAGCTCCAGCAGACGACCCAGCTCACGCCGCTCACCCACCTGGTGGACGCCGCGCGCCCCGACCCCCTCTCGCGCTGGCGCATCGGTGCGCTGGTGGATTCCTTCCTCGCCGACCCACGGCAAGCGGCGGGCCGCACGGTGCTCGCGGGGATGTTCGAGGAGTGGGGGAGCATCCTCCCGCGGCTCCAGGCCGCGGCCGACTCGTCACCGTTGGCGGCGGAGGCGTTCCCCGCGGCCGTTGTGCTGGCGGACCTGGGGAGCGCCGGGCTCGAGGCCCTCACCTTCCTCGGCGGCGGCGCCGCGTCTCCGGACGGCTGGCTGGCGCGGGTCACGCCCGTCCTCGACCGCGCCGAAGGGCCCCTCGGCCTGCTGCGGCTCCCCTTCGCGCCGGCACTGCGGCGGCTGATCGCCGCGGCTGGCCAGCAGCACTAGGAGGCGACCATGCGTCAGCGTCTCGCCGCGGTCCTCGCTCTCGCCCTCGCCGTTTCGGCGGTGGGGACCACCTGCAGGCTGGCGCCGCGGCACGCCGCGCATCTGCCGGGTCAGTCGGCGGAGTTCGTGCCCCCCGAGCCGATCATCCCCTGGGCACCGCGGCACTACATCGCCTACCGCGCCGACAAGCCCATCACGGTGGACGGCCGTCTCGACGAGGCCGCCTGGCAGGCCGTCCCTTGGACCGACGACTTCGTGGACATCGAGGGCCCCTCGAAGCCGGTGCCGAGGTTCCGGACCCGCGCCAAGATGCTGTGGGACTCCACGAACCTCTACATCGGCGCTGAGCTGACGGACCCCGACGTCTGGGCGACGATCACCGAACGCGACGCCGTCATCTTCCGCGACAACGACTTCGAGATCTTCATCGATCCCAACGGCGACACGGAGTCGTACTACGAACTCGAGGTCAACGCCCTCGGCACCGCCTGGGACCTGTTCCTCCCCAAGGCGTACCGCGACGAGGGCCACGCGATGAACGGCTGGGACATCCACGGCCTGCGGGTCGGCGTGCGGGTGGATGGCACCCTGAATCACCCCGGCGACGTGGACCGCGGCTGGACGGTGGAGCTGGCCCTCCCCTGGGCCGCGCTCCGCGACGCGGCGAACACCGCCTCGCCCCCGAAGCCCGGTGACCAGTGGCGGATGAACTTCTCGCGTGTGGAGTGGAAGACGCGCGTGGATCGCGGCCGCTACGCCAAGCTCACCGACCCCGCGACCGGGAAGCCCCTCCCCGAGGACAACTGGCTGTGGACGCCGCAGGGGGTCGTGAACGTCCACTACCCCGAGATGTGGGGCTTCGTGCAGTTCTCCTCGCGTGTCGCCGGGCAAGGCACCGACCTCTTCGCCGCCCATCCGGAGGACGCGCTCAAGTGGATGCTCCGCGTCCTCTACTACCGCGAGCGCGCCTTCCACGCCGCCCACGGCTTCTGGACCGACGACCTCGCCAAGCTCCGCCTCGCGGCGCCGCCCCTCCCCGGCCGGCCGTGGCCGCCCCTCATCGCCGTGACGCCGTCGCTCTACGAGGCGTCGCTCGCGGTCCCCGGCGGCGGGCGCGTCATCCTCACTTCCGATGGGGCCGTCGAGGCCTTCCGGTGAACCTCGGCGCGCTCGATTGGCTGATCATCGCCGCCTTCTTCGTCTTCGTCGCGGGGACCGCCATCGTCTCGCGCCCCCTGGTGCGGAGCGTGGCCGACTTCCTTGCCGCCGGCCGCACCGCCGGCCGCTACGTCCTCTCCGTCTCACAGGGGGCCGCCGCCGTCGGCGCCATCACCATCGTCGGCACGCTGGAGATGAACTACATCGCCGGCTTTCAGCAGGCGTGGTGGGCCCTGACGACGGCCGTCGTGGTGATCGTCATCGCCGTCACCGGCTGGGTCGCCTACCGCTTCCGGGAGACCCGCTGCCTCACGATGGCGGAGTTCTTCGAGCGCCGGTACAGCCGCCGCTTCCGCATCTTCGCCGGCTCCATCGCGTACCTCTCCGGCATCGTGAACTTCGGCATCTTCCCCGCCGTGGAGGCGCGGTTCTTCATCTACTTCGTCGGCCTCCCGCACCGCTTCGCATTGCTCGGTGTGGACGTTGCGGCCTTCCCGGTGATGGTGGCGTTCCTCCTCGTGCTCTCGCTCGTCCTGGTCTTCGTCGGCGGGCAGGTGGCCGTCATCCTCACCGACTTCCTCCAAGGCCTGTTCATCAACGCCCTCTTCCTCGTGATGAGCGCGTACCTCCTGGTGCGCGTGCGCTGGAGCCAGGTCGTCGCAGGCCTCCTCACCGCGCCGCACGGCGCCTCGCTCGTGGACCCGTACCATGCGAGCCAGGTGGCCGACTTCAACTTCTGGTACTTCCTCATCGGCGTCATCGGCGTCGTCTACACCTGGATGTCGTGGCAGGGGACGCAGGGATACAACGCCTCCGCGAAGTCGGCGCACGAGGCGCGGATGGCCTGGGTCCTCTACGCCTGGAGGATGATCCCGCAGACGCTCGTGCTTCTGGTCATCGCCGTCGTCGCCTATGCGGTCCTCCACAACGCCGACTTCGCCGGCGAGGCGGCGCGGGCCAACGCCGTCATCCGCGGCGCCGGGGCGCCGATGATCCAGAGCCAGCTCCGCGTGCCGGTCGTCCTCAGCCAGCTCCTCCCGCCGGGGCTGATGGGCGCCTTCACCGCGGTGATGCTCGCGACCGCGCTCACCTGCAAGTCGGCGTACATGCACTCCTGGGGCAGCATCTTCGTGCAGGACGTCTTCATCCCGCTGCGCGGGAAGCCGCTGGAGCCGCGTGAGCACCTCCGGGTGCTGCGCTGGTCCATCCTCTTCGTGGCGGCGTTCACCTTCGCCTTCAGCATCCTCTTCCAGCAGAGCCAGGCGATCTTCCTCTTCTTCGCCATCACCGGCGCCATCTTCGCCGGCGGCTCGGGGGCGGTGATCATCGGCGGCCTCTACTGGAAGCGGGGCACCACCGCGGCGGCATACACGGCGATGATCCTCGGCGCCGGGATCTCGGTGGGCGGGATCGTCCTCCTCCAGCTCGACCCGAAGTTCCCCGTGAACGGCCAGTGGTTCTGGGGGATCGCGATGGCGGCGGCGAGCGTGGGGTACGTCATGGTGTCGCTGGTGGGCAAGCGCGGCGCCGCGGACCTGGGGCGGCTCCTGCACCGCGGCGTGCATGCGCTGTCGCAGGACCAGGTGGCCGTGACCGACCTCCCCCCCGTGGGCTGGCGCGCGCTCGGCCTCGACCGCGAGGCGAGCCGCGGCGACCGCGCCACGGTGCTGGCGACCTACGGCTGGATCTCGCTCTGGGCGGTGGCGTTCGTGATCGGCACGGTGCTCAGCGCCGCCGGCACGGTGAGCGAGGCGGCGTGGGCATCCTTCTGGCACGCGTTCCTCTTGATCAACCTGGTGGCCGGGGTCGTGGTGTTGTTCTGGTTCGGTACGTTCGGCATCAGGGACCTCGGGCGGATGCTGCGCGCGCTCCGCGGGCGGGAGCGCGACGCGACCGATGACGGCTTCGTTCGGAGGGTTGTGCCGTGACGCTCCTGCGCAGTCCCCGGAACCCGATCCTCACCCGGGCGGACATCCCGCCCGTGCTCCCGGACTTCACCGACGTCACCTCGGTCTTCAACCCCGGCGCCATCCACGACGGCGGCCGCACGCTGCTGATGCTCCGCGTGCAGAGTCGGGGCCGCCGCACGGCCCTCGTGATGGCCGAAAGTGATGACGGTGAGCGGTTCACGGTACACGGTTCGCCGGTGGTCTTCCGGGGGGTGGAACGGGCCGGTGAGAAGCTCCACCACCTCTACGACCCGCGCCTCACCCGCATCGGCGACACGGTCTACGTGCTCTTCGCCGCCGACACGGAGACCGGATGCAAGCTCGGCGTCGGCTCCACCCAGGACTTCGAGACCTTCGACTTCATCGGAGTCGGCAGCCACCCCGACATCCGCAACGGCGTCCTCTTCCCTGAGAAGATGGGCGGCCGCTTCGTGCGGCTCGACCGCCCCAACCGCTCGGCGCTCGAGGGGGGCGTCACGTCGGGGGACGAGATCTGGCTTTCCACCTCCGACGACCTGGTCGAGTGGAAGCCGGAGAGAGCGGTGATGGGTGGACGCTGGCACTATTGGGATGAGCGCATCGGCTCGGGCCCGCCGCCGGTGAAGACGCGCCAGGGGTGGCTGCATCTCTACCACGGCATCGCGACCCACTTCGCGAGCGTGAGCATCTACCAGGTCGGCGCCGTCCTCCTCGACCTCGCCGACCCGTCGAAGGTGCTGGCGCGGAGCTGGAACAACATCCTCGAACCGCGGGAACTGTACGAGCTGGTGGGCCAGGTGCCGAACGTCGTCTTCCCTGGCGGGATGGTCGTCGAGTTGCACGACGAGGACGGCTTCGCCCTCCCCGAGTCCCGGGTGCAGGTGTACTACGGGGCGGCCGACACCTGCGTGGGGCTCGCGACGACGACGATCAGGGAGCTTCTCGGAGCGTGCGATGGCCCGGCGTAAGCCGAGCACGCCCGCGGCGTCGCCCTGGCCCGCCCCCGCTTCGGGCGATGCGCCACGGGCCTCGGACGCGCCGCCCGCCGACCCGCGTCTCGTGTTCATCGTCTCGCACACCCACTGGGACCGCGAGTGGTACCTGCCGTTCCGGCGGTTCCGCGTCCACCTCGTCGAGGTGGTGCGGCAGGTGCTCGACGCGCTGGAGCGGGGCGGGGAGTTCCGCCACTTCCTCCTCGATGGCCAGGCCATCGTCCTCGAGGACCACCTCGCTATCCGGCCCGAGGATGAGGAGCGCATCCGGTCGCTCGTGCGGGCGGGGAAGCTCTCCATCGGTCCGTGGTACGTCCTCCCCGACTGGTTCCTCGTGAGTGGCGAGGCGATCGTCCGCAACCTCCTCATCGGCCACCAGGCGTGTGGCCGGTTCGGGCCGGTGCAGAAGGTCGGCTACATGCCCGACTCCTTCGGGCACGTCGCGCAGATCCCGCAGATCCTTCGCCGAGCGGGGATCGAGTCGTTCATCTACACGCGGGGCAACGACGATGCGGCCGACGCGTGCGGTGGCGAGTACCGCTGGGAGGCCCCGGACGGCAGCGACGTCCTCGCCGTGAACCAGTACCGCGGCTACGACGCCGCCGCAGGGCTCGGCTTCGACAGCTACTGGGCGGCGCACACGCGGCGCGCGGTGGATCCGGCGCTGGCGGTGGAGAAGGTGCGCGCACTCTTCGAGGGGATGGCGGCGCGGTCGAAGGGCGACGTTCGCCTCCTCGGCAACGGCGGCGACCACCTCCCGCCCCAGCAGGACTTCGGCGCCGTGATCGGCGCGCTGCGTTCCGCCTTCCCGCGCACTGAGTTCCGGCACACCGGCCTGGCGGACTTCGTCGAGGCGGTTCGGGAGGCCGGCACCGCCACGGCGCGCTACCGCGGTGAGCTGCGCGGGGGGAAGGACCAGTTCATCCTCCCCGGCGTCTGGTCGGCGCGGACCTACCTCAAGCAGATGAACGACGAGGCGGAGAACCTCCTCGAACGCTTCGCTGAGCCGGTGTCTTCGTATCTCCACTTCCGGCGCGGGAAGCCGTATCCCGCGGGCGCCCTCGCCGACGCGTGGCGGCTCCTCCTCCAGAACCACCCGCACGACTCGCTCTGCGGCTGCTCGACCGACGAGGTGCACCGGGAGATGGTGCCGCGGTTCGCCGGCGTCGTGGACACGGCGGAGCAGGTCCTCACCGACCAGATGGTGGGCCTCGCACCCACCTTCGCCGCCGACCCCGCGGAGGATGCGGCCATCGTGCTCGCGGTGATGAACCCGCTCCCCGCGGTCCGCAGCGAGGTAGTCGAGCGGCTCGTCGTCGTCGGGCCGCCGGGCGTGGATCCGGAGCGGCTCGAACTCGTGGACGCGGCCGGCCGGCCCGCCCCCTTCGCGGTGACGCGGGCGTGGTGGGTGGAGCGCTTCTGGGGGATAGACTACCGGAGCGCGCCCTGGGGGGAGCGGCAGGGCGCCCTCTTCGCGTCGTACCGCGAGGAGTTCGCGCAGCGCATCCTGCGGCGCGGGCCGGGCGGCGGGAAGAACGACCAGTTCCTCGAGATCCGGTTCCTCGCGCGCGACCTCCCGGCCCTCGGCCACGCGATCTACCATCTGCGGCAGCGCGCGGTGGCCGCCACGCCGCCGGCCGCTGCCGTCGGCACGGTGGTGGCCTCGGGCGACACCCTCGAGAACGACCTCGTGCGCGTGCGCCTCCACGGCGACGGCACCCTCGACCTCACGCACAAGCCGTCCAGCCGCACCTACGCGGCCCTCAATCTCCTCACCGACACCGAGGACGTGGGGGACGAGTACGACTACGCTCCCGCGTCCGAGTCGGAGTCGGTGACGGCGGCCGGCTCGCCTGGCGAGGTCCGGGTGGTGGAGGCCGGCGGCCTGCTCGGCCGGCTCGAGGCGTCGTTCGCGTTCCGGCTTCCCGAGTCCATCGGGAGGGGCCGCAAGCGGCGCGCGCGGCGGAAGGTGGCATGCCCCGTGACAGTCCGCCTCACCCTGTGCGATGGCAGCCCACTGGTCGATATCGAGACTGTTCTCGAGAACCGGGCCAGGGACCACCGTCTCCGTGCGCTCTTTGCCGCCGGCGCGGCGACGGACACGGTCATCTCCGACGGCCACTTCTACGTCAACCGCCGGCCCGTGGACATCCCGGCGCATCCCGACTGGCTCCAGCCCCCCGCGGACACCCACCCGCAGCGGGAGTTCTCGCTGGTGGAGGACGCGCGCGGCGGCGTGGCGGTGCTCGCGCGCGGCCTGCCGGAGATCGCGCCGGTCCGTGACCCCGCAGGACACGCCGGCTTCGCGCTCACCCTGCTGCGCGCCGTGGGATGGCTCTCGCGCGACGACCTCCCCACCCGCCGCATGCGCAACGCCGGCCCCACCCTCGCCACGCCCGGTGCGCAGTGCCTCGGCACGCAGCGCTTCCGGTATGCCCTCCTGCCGTACGCCGGGGACTTGCTGGCGGCGGGCGTGAAGACGTGGAGCGAGCGCTGGCGCACGCCGCCGCTGGTGGTGCAGGGCGTGGACGACGGCCACGTGCCCGGCGGCACGGGGCTGTTCGTGCTCCGGGGGGAAGGCGTGCACGTGAGCGCGGTGAAGAAGCACGAGGCGCGCGACACGCTCGTGGTGCGGCTCTGTAATCTCGCCGACGCGCGCCGCGAGGCGGCGCTGCGCTTCGGGCCTCCGGTGGCCGGGGCGTGGCGCGCCGACCTCCTCGAAGAGCGGCTGTGCGCCTTGATGATGGCAGGCGGGCACGACGTCGTGGTGGAACTCGGTCCGCACGAGATCGCGACGCTGGAGGTCGAGTTCGGCAGCTGACCGCCTCCGGTGTGCGGTACGCGGTATGCGGTATGCGATGCGTGGTCCACGGTGCGTCGGTAAACGGTGCGCCCGGCAGGGTGGCCGGGCAGGGAGGCAGCCATGGCCCTCAACATCAGCTCCACCGCGTTCCCGGGTGGCGGCGAGATCCCCAGCCGCTACACCTGTGAGGACCGCAACGTCTCCCCGCCCCTCGTCTTCTCGGGCGTGCCGCACGCCGCGGAGAGCCTCGTCCTCATCGTGGACGACCCCGACGCCCCCGATCCCCGCGCGCCGAAGATGACGTGGGTGCACTGGGTGCTCTACGACATCCCACCGACGTGCGCCGGACTCTCCGAGGGGGTGCGGCCCGCCGACCTCCCGCGCGGCACGCGCGAGGGGACGAGCGACTTCAAGCGCACCGGTTACGGCGGGCCCTGTCCCCCGGTCGGGCGGCACCGGTACTTCCACAAGCTGTACGCCCTCGACATCGTTCTGCCTGACCTCGGACGGCCGACCAAGGCCCAACTCGAGACGGCGATGCGGGGCCACGTCCTGGAGCACGCGGTGCTGATGGGGACCTACCAGAAGGGGCGATAGGAGCGGAGATGTCGTCTGCGGGGGCACGGCTGGCGCGGGAGCGCCGGACCATCAAGGCGATGATCGCGATCTACTGCCACGACCATCACCACCACGGCCGGGGGCTCTGCGACGGGTGCGCGACGCTCGGCGCCTACGCCGACCGGCGGCTCGACCTCTGCCCCTACGGCCCCGACAAGCCGACGTGCGTCAACTGTCCCGCGCACTGTTACCAGCCGCGGATGCGCGAGTCGGTGAAGGACGTGATGCGCTACGCCGGCCCGCGGATGATGAGGCGCCACCCGATCCTCGCTCTGCGGCACCTCCTCGACGGCTGGCGGCCGGCGCCGGAGCGCCCCGGCCGGCTCGCGCGCCGCGAGCCCCTCTCCGACCAGAAGGCCCCGGCGGGCGGCCACACCGCCTGACCGGCGGGCGCCCGAGCGCCCCCTCAGCTTCTCTCGCCCCTCCGCATCGCGCCCCGGCGCGAAGATTGCGGGATTCCCCTCAGGTCAATTGCAGGTCGAAGGCGCCAACGCCATTCCCTACAAATGACATCGGGTATCCGCGCACCAAGGGACCCCAGGGCCCTGTGACGAAAGGGGACGCACACCGATGGCCGACAAGAAGGCAGATCTGGCTGGACCCGGCATCAGCACGTACCCGGAGGTGGAGAAGGTCCTCCCCGCCGGCTACAGCTCGATCCTTGACCCGAAGGAGACGCAGCACGCGATCACCGCGGTCAAGCGCTACATCGAGGACGGTCTCTGCAAGGAACTGAATCTCTTCCGCGTCGAAGTGCCCCTGATCGTCAGCAAGGACAGCGGGGTCAACGACTACCTCGACCGCGACGGCTCGCGCACGCCGATCGAGTTCCCGTGCGGGCTCGGCCTCGAGAAGCGGATCGAGGCGCAGGTCGTGCAGGCGGCGACAAAGTGGAAGCGCCTCGCGCTCCCGCAGTTCGGCTGCAAGGTCGGCGAGGGGATCGTCACCGACATGCGCGCGGTCCGGAAGGACTACTTCCTCGACCACGACCACTCGGCCTACGTGGACCAGTGGGACTGGGAACGGGTGATGACCGCCGACCAGCGCAATCTGGACTTCCTGAAGGACGTGGTCCGGAAGATCTGGAAGGTCCTCGCCGGCGCGCAGAAGCAGGCGTACGACATGTTCCCGAAGCTGAAGGGGAAGCATCCGGAGATCGCCGACGAGCTGAAGTTCCTGCACGCCGAAGAGATCCTGGAGATGTTCCCCGACCTGCCGCGCAAGCAGCGGGAGACCGAGATCCTGAAGAAGTATCCGGCCGTCTTCATCATCGGCATCGGCTGGGTGCTGGCCGACGGGTACCCGCACGAGATGCGCGCCGCCGACTACGACGACTGGGTGACCGACACGTCGAAGATGACGGGAAAGAACACCCACGGCCTCAACGGCGACATCCTGGTGTGGAACCCGGTGACGAAGCGGCGCCACGAGCTGACCTCGATGGGCATCCGCGTCACCAAGGAGACGCTGAAGCAGCAGCTCGAAATCACCAAGCAGCTCGACTTCCTGAAGCTGCCCTATCACCAGGCGATCCTGAACGACAAGATCCCGCTCTCGATCGGCGGCGGCATCGGGCAGTCGCGCACGCTGATGTGGATCCTCAAGAAGGCGCACCTCGGCGAGGTGAGCGTCACCGTCTGGCCGAAGCAGCTGAAGGACATCTGCGAGAAGAAGAACATCCACGTGCTGGAGTAGCGGCGACGCGGCCGGGGAGCGGGCCCTCCCGCTCTCCCGCCGCTGTGGAACGGTGTAGATTGAACGACCCGCGCGCCCCGGTCCCGCCGGGGCGCCGGCGTCTGGAGGCGTTCGACACGGTGTCGTCCTTCGGCTCGGGGGAGATCCCGCGATGCATCCGTACCTCGCCCTCAAGGCCATCCATCTCGCCGGCGTGTTCCTCGTCCTCATCGGCGTCGCCGGGATCGCGGCCGACGCCGCCAGTGGGCGGCCCAAGGGGGAGAACCCCGCCTCCGGCCTCCTCGCCGCGCTGCACGGCCTCGGCCTCCTGATCGTCCTCCTGGCGGGGTTCGGGATGCTGGCCAAGGTGATGCGCACGCCGGGCATGCCGAGTCCGGCGTGGGCGACCACGAAGCTGGTGATCTGGGCGCTCTTCGCGGTGGTGGCGGTGGTGCCGCGCCGCTGGCCGCGAACGGCACGCTGGGTGCTCGTCCTCGGCCTGCCGCTCCTCGGCGCCGCGGCCGCCGTCGTGGCGATCCTCAAGCCCTACTGAGACGGGCGATGGCCACCACCGCATCGAAGCCCGCCGGCGCCCCGACCGTGCTCGCGCCCCCGCGCATCATCGGGCTCGACGAGATCCGTGCCGCGCTCCGGGACGTGGATCTCCTCCCCGGCATCGAGGCGGCGTTCGTCGCCTACTCTTCCGGCCGAGCCGTGGTGCCGCCGGTTGGGGAGCTGCTCCTCCCCGACGTCCAGGCCGACGTCCACATCAAGTACGGCTACATCGCCGGCGAACCGTACTACGTCATCAAGATCGCGTCGGGCTTCTACCAGAACCCCGAGAAGGGCCTCCCCTCGAGCAACGGGCTGATGCTGGTCTTCCGCCGCGCCACGGGGGAGCTGGCCGCCATCCTCCTCGACGAGGGGCTCCTCACCGACCTGCGGACCGGCGCCGCGGGCGCGGTGGCCGCGAAGCACCTCGCGCCGAAGACGGTGCGCCGCATCGGCATCGTGGGATCGGGGACCCAGGCGCGCCACCAGCTCCGGATGCTCAAGGCCGTCACGCCCTGCCGCGACGTCGTCGCCTGGGGCCGCCACCCCGACCGGCTGGCCCGCTACCGTGACGAGATGGCTGCCGAGGGATTCACGGTCGCGATCACCACGGACGTCGGTGACGTGATGGCCTCGTGCGACCTCGTCGTGACGGCCACGGCCGCGCGCGCGCCCCTCCTCCTGCGCGACCAGCTGCGCCCCGGGATGCACATCACCGCCCTCGGCGCCGACTCGCCGGGGAAGCAGGAGCTCGATCCGCTGATCCTCCGCCGGGCGGACGTCGTCGTGGCGGACAGCATCAGCCAGTGCCTCGAGCGCGGTGAGATCGCCCACGCCGTACGCTCGCGCTGCCTGCGCCCCGACGACGTGGTGGAGCTGGGCGCCGTCATCGCCGGGACGGTCCCCGGGCGCACGAGTGAGGACGACATCACCGTCGCCGACCTCACCGGGGTGGCGGTGCAAGACATCGAGATCGCGCGCACGGTGCTGGAGGCCGTGGAGGCCCGAGAGCCCACCCCGGAGAGGGCGGGAGACGGACCGTGAACCGGCGCGAGCGGCTGGCGGTGGCGGTGGTGGCGGTGGGGGTCGCGACGGTGGTGGTCGCGCGGCGCGCCGCGCCGCCGCGGGAGATTCACTGGCAGCGAGCCGACACCGGTGCGGCCGCGCTCCCGCCACCGCCGCTCGGCGCAGCTGGCTCCGCTGCGGCGCCCGCCGGAGCGGCCCCGCGCGTCCTCCGCGTGGACAGCTCGGGATGCGCCCCCGTCGCGGAAACGCCATTCGCCGGAGTGATGTCCCTCGACTCCGTGGCGCTCACCGGCGGCATCCCGGTCGAGAACCTGATTCGGGGTCTCCATCTCCCCGATGACGTCCCGCGCTCCCGCCCGCTGAGCGAGATGATGAAGGCCTACCGCTTCACGCTTCAGGATGTGCAGCGGGTGGTCGAGGACTACCTGAAGCACTGCGAGTAGGGCTGCTCAGCGCTGCACGTGCATCGGAGAGAAGCCGAGTCCGTCGGGCTCGTGCCCGACCACGAAGCGCTGCACCACAGCACGGCTCCCGAGATCGATCTCCACCACCTCCCCCAGCGCCGACAGCGCCACGTAAGCCACCGCGTTGCCGGGCGCGGCGAGGACGCCGACGGGCACCGCGCTCCGCGCGAACTGCTCGCCGAGGAGGGTCGGCACGGCCCGCGTCGTGTCGAGCGGGAAGCTCACCGTCCCGGCCGAGAGCCGCGTCGCCGCGACGAAGATGTGCAGGTCGCTCGAACGCGCCGCGATCACCAGCACGTGCCGTCCGTCGGGGGTGAACTTCACGCGGATCGGGAAGTCGGCGCAGGGGAGCGTGGCGAGGGTGTCGAGCGACCGCGCGTCGAGGACGCTCACGGTGTTCGCCGAGCGGTTCACGGCCCATACCTCGCGGCCGTCGGGGGAGATGGCGACGCCTTCCGTGCCCCGGCCGGTCTGGGTGATGCGCGGTGCGCCGGGGTTCCGCAGGTCGAGCTCGGAGACACTGCCGCTCCCGATGTTCCCGACGTACGCCCGCCGGCCGTCCGGGGACACCGCCACCATGTGCGACGTCTCCTGGCCGGTGGAGAGCGCCGTCCCCACCGTCCAGTGACTGACGTCCACCGGGAGCACCGCGTGCGCCGTCTCGACGGTGACCAGGACCGTCCGCCCGTCGGGCGTCCACGCGAGGCCGTGGGGCCGCTGCACGCCCAGCTCCACCGTGCGCACGACGGCGCCGCGCAGCACGTCGATCAGCGTGAGGGTGTGCCCGGGCGTCTGCGGGTCCCCGTAGTTCGACACCACCGCCCAGCGGCCCCCCGGCGCCACCGCGACCTCGTGCGGCCCCGTCCCAGTGGGGAGCGTCGCCACCACGTGCCCCTCCGGGAGGGCGAGGAGCATGGCGGTGTTGTCGCTCTTATTGAGGACGATGAGGGTGCCGGACGGGGCCTGCGCGGCCGGCGGCGCCGCAGCCGCGAGCGTGACAAGCAGCGACAGTACCAACAAGTAGTGGGCAGACGCGCAGACGCGCAGTGGTGCGGAGTGCGTAGGAAGCCGGGACTTCTCACTCGTTCCGCGCATCACGATGGCATCCCCATCGTCGAGGAGACGGCCACTGACCGTTGCGGGGGCACCGTGTAGTTTGGAGCACGCGCGGGTTCTTCGGAAGGGAGCCGGCATGATCTGGCCGTTCGCCCACCTCTGGGACGGAGCGCCGACGTTCGAGGCGTTCGTGGCGGCGTCGAAGGCGCACGGTGAGCTGTGGGCCTCGGTGCGCCGGACGGCCCGCGTCCCCGACACGCTCGTCGCCGAGGCCGCTGCCCTTCGCGGAGGGTTCCGCCTCGTCGCCATCGTCGAGGACTGGTGCGGCGACGCCGGCAACACCGTCCCCGTCATCGCCGCCCTGGCGGAGCGTCTGAGCGGCACCGAACTCCGCCTCGTGTGCCGCGACGAGCACCCCGAGTTGATGGACCGCTACCTCACCGGCACGTCGCGCTCCATCCCCATCGTCGTCGTCCTCACCGACGCACTGGAGGAGCTGGGCCACTGGGGCCCGCGGCCGGCCGTGCTCCAGGCGTGGGTGATGGAGAAGAAGCGCGCCGGTGCGGGGAAGGAGCTCTACCCCGAGATCCGTCGGTGGTACGCGCAGGACAAGGGAGAGAGCACCCTGCGCGAGATCATCCAGATCATGGCAGGGGCCTAGCGAGCGCCTCCGCCGCGGCGATATACTCTAGAGAATCACTCATCATTCCGTCCCCATTGCAGGAGGGTGTTTCGATGCGGATGCTCCCCGCCGCCGCCGTCCTGGCCGCCACGGCCCTGGTCGCGCCGGCGACGCGCGCCCATGCCCAGGCCGCTTCGGCGCCGCAGCCCCCGCTCGAAGTCGGGGCCGTCGCCCCGGACATCGTGCTGCCGGGCGCCACGCGCTTCGGCGTGCTCCAGCAGCCGGTCCGACTGACCGACTACCGCGGGAAGACGGTGGTCCTCGCGTTCTTCTTCCGCGCACGGACGCGTGGCTGAACGATCCAACTGAACGCGTACCGTGATCAGTACGCGCAGATCTTCAGGAGCGGCCGGAACGTGGTGCTGATCGCCATCAGCGCGGATCCGGACACGATGCAGGCGGCGTGGGCGCGGGAGTCGGAGTTCCCGTTCCTCTTCGCCAGCGACACCGGCTCGGTGGTGGGGCGGCAGTACGGCGCTTTCCTCCAGCGGCCGAACCTGGTCCTCGACAACCGCAACCTCTTCGTCGTAGGGCCGGATGGCCGCATCGCCTACCGCGCGGTGCCCTTCCGCGAGGTCGACCCGACGGCGTACACGGAACTCGGCGCCGCTATCGCGCGCCTCCTGCCGGCGGATTCGACACGGGGCGGGAACTAGGGCATTCCCTCTTCGGGGACCCCCTTGATCGAAGGGCCGTCCTTCCGTCCGGACACCCACAAGCGCTGAAAGACCATCCCTGCCGGGAACCCGACCCGGCAGGGAGTGTATGGTGGGTATATCCGACATAATCGGTCCCCTTTGAGATAGTCAGACTCCATCTGCGACAGCGGCCAGCTCGCCTCGCTCAGCTCCGGGGGCACGGATTCCTACGGCTACGGCGGTGGTGGCATGACGGTGGGCGGGACCTTCCAGCGCGCCTTCGCCAGCCCAGGGACACACACCTATCACTGCGCCAACCACCCGGGCATGACGGGGACGATCGTCGTGACGCCCTGAGAGTTCCCGCCTGTGAGCGAAGCGGGGCAGTGATGGATGCACGACGGGCCCGGCGCGATGCCGGGCCCGTCACGCGTCAGGCGGCGCGGGACAGCGTCAGCGCAGCGCGCGCGCGATCGCCGCTTCGAGGTCCTGGTCGGGGACGATGCCGGTGTACGCCACCTTTCCCTGCCGGTCGAGGAGGACGACGTAGCTCGTGGCCGGCGTATCGAACGCGCGCACGGCGCTGCCGTTCCCGTCCCAGAGCACCCGGCCTGCCGGCAACGGATGCGCGTCCACGTGCCGCTTCACCGACGCCCTGGTCTGGTTCACCCCCACGGCGACGACCACGAAGTCCACCTGGCTTCCGTGGCGCTGGAACGCCGCCCTCATCCGCGGCTCGAGGGCCGCGCAGTTGGTGCACCAGGTGGCCCAGAACTCGAAGAGCACCGACTTGTGCCCCCCCCCGACGAACGGCGCGAGGTCCGCGGGCCGGCCGTCGAGGTCCTCGATCGTGACCGGGTGCACGGCGGCGCCGGCGGCGAGGCCGACCTGCTCGTCCTGCGCGCGTGCCGCCCCCGGCAGCACCGTCGCCGCGAAGCACAGTGCCACCGTGAGCAAGAGGATGCGCCCGGAGTCGCCTCTGACCTCTGACCTCTGACGACTGACGGCTGCCGGCCGCAGGCGTGTCACATCACCCTCCCCATCTGCACGAAGTAGTACTCCGCCATCCCGAGCAGGACGACGCCCGCGAGCCGCTTCACCCACACCATCCACCGCCCCGCCCGCGGCAGCGCCGCCACCGTCCCCGAGAAGAGACCGACCACCACCAGCAGCGCGGTCATACCGAGCGAGAAGACGAACAGATACGCGAACCCCAGCGCCGCGCTCCGCGTCGTCCCCACCCACGTCAGCACCGCCGCGAACGCTGGCGCGCCGCACGGCGCCGCGACGAGGCCGGAGGTGGCCCCCATCGCGAACACCCCCGCATACGATCCGCCGGCGAACCGCCCCGCCCACGCCATGAGCCGCTGCGGCGCCTCGACGGGGAAGACGTCGAGGAGTGCTAGCCCGAACACCAGCAGCAGGTTCCCGATGGCGAAGCGCGCCCACGGGTTGGCGCTCACCGTGCCGAAGAGCGAGCCCGTCATCCCCGCGAGGAGGCCGAGGGTGGCGTAGAGGAGCGCGAGACCGAGGACGTAGGTCAGCGTGAGCGCCACCCGGCGGCGCCAGGCCACCCCGCTGTCCGCCGCCTGGTCGCTCGGTGCGTCCGTGCGTCCGTGCGTCTGTGCGCCTGCGAGGATCCCGGCCGTGATCGGGATCATCGGGTAGATGCACGGCGTGAGGCTCGTCGCGAGGCCCGCGAGGAAGAGTGCGCCGAAGGCCGCGACCGGGTGGCCGGAGAGGCTCGCCGAGACCTGCGCGAGGAGGACGGTGGGTATGGCGAGGGTCACGCGGGCAAGCTAGCCGGGCGCGTCGCCCCGGGCCAGCGGACGCGCACGCTACGGCCGGGCCGTCGGCGCGCGGCCGGAAGCAGCGGCGTCCGCCCGCTCAGTATGCCAGGCTCAGCGCGGTCGTGAAGGAGACGTGCGCGTCGGGGCTCCAGCCGACGTCGAAGCCGAAGAACGTCCCGCGTCCGATCTGGAGCAGGGCCCCGACGCCGCCGCCGGCGTGCAGGTGGTCGCTCGCGAACGTCTCGCCGCTGATCCATACGCGCCCCACGTCGGCGAAGACGAGGAACCAGAGGCGCACCGGCGTCGTCGGCGTGACCAAGAAGTCCCAATTGCGGTAGCGCAGGTCCGCGCTGAGCAGCGCCTTGTTCGGAGCTGAGAAGCGCCCCGGCAGGGACGCGCGCAGCGTCGTCACTCCGCCGAAGCCGTCCTCCGGGCGCCAGCTGGTCATCCGCTCGTCCGCCACGTAGAAGGGGATGGCGCCGCGCGAGATCTCCACGTTCTGCCGGAACGCCAGCGACGTGAACTCGGTGATGGGGACGAACTCCCGCATGCCGAGGGCGTAGCGCGTGTAGTCGAGCCTCCCGAGTCCGCCCTTGAGCCCGCGTGCCACCAGCGCCTCGACGAAGACCCCCTTGGATGGGGACGACTCCTCGTCGCGCGTGTCGAAGAGCAGGCCGCCGCGCACCTCGAGGCCGTCCGTGGCGCCGGTGTCGAGCGGCACGCCGGCGGCGAGGTCGTCGGCCAGCTTCGAGCGGCGGCCCGCGAGCGGCAGCGCCCGATAATGCCGGAATTGCGCACCCACCAGGAGATGCAGCGGGCCCGCCAGCTGGCGGCGCACCGCGACGAGGCCCGTGGTACGCAGGAGGGAGTAGGTCGAGTACGCCTTGCCGTACCGGCTGTCGAGCGAGTCGGCCACCGCGCTGCGGTTGCCGAGGCCGAAGTACGGCGCCCGCTGCTCGCGCACGGAGCCGGCCATCAGCAGCAGCCGCCACCCGTGCCAGCGCCCCTCCTCGTCGAAGACCAGTTGGGCGCCCCGCGTGCCGCTGGTGGAGATGATGGCATTAGGCTCGATCGAGATGCCGACGGGGACCGGGCCCGGCGGCGACGCCTTGCGCCACCCGCCCGACAGGGACGCGCCGAGTCCTTCGAGGGCGTTGTACGAGGGGAAGGGGATGAGGTAGAAGCTCCAGTAGTCGCTGCTCGGCGCCGCCTGCGCGCGACTGGCGGCGGGGGCCGCAGTGGCAGCGAGCACGAGCGCCGCGAGTCCGAGCAGGGTCCGCGGCGCCCGGTCCATCCATCGGCTCAGGGCTTCAGCCGTCGCCATGGCGAAGGCGGTGTACGGTCCGTGGGTGCGCGGTGCGCCGGTTCCCCCTACCGCCGTGGCGGCCGCTCGAACAGGTACGCGGCGTCCACCAACCGCGCCTCGGTGCCGTCGCAGACGGCGAACTTGGTGCCGGAGTACAGCCCCGCGCCCCCGAACTGCCCGCGCTTGTTGATGGCGTAGAAGTTGAGGTCGAACTTGGGCTTCCCGTCGGGGCCGATGAGGCGGGGTTCCGACGTCGCCATCACGCGACGCAGCGTCTCGAGGCAGGCGTCGGTCGGAGCGAGCCCGCGCCGCATCCCCTCCACCGTCATGAAGCCGCCGCACACCTTGATGTTCGACTCGCCGCGGCCGGTTGAGCCCGCCGCGCCGATGTCGTTGTCGGTGTACTCCCCTGCACCGACGATCGCGGAGTCGCCGACCCGCCCGGGGATCTTCCACGCCAGTCCGCTGGTGGTCGTAACCGACGAGATCTCGCCGCGCGCGTTGATCGCGTCACAGTTGATCGTCCCCGTCGGCCGGCTCGCCGCGGTCCAGATCTGCTTCCCCGCCGGCACGTCGAGGTAGTCGTCGTCGGGGTTCAGGTTCGCACGCCAGCGGAGCCACGCCTGCCGCGAGGCCTCCGTCAGCAGGTTCTCGATCTGGAAGCCGTACGAGAGGGCGAAGCGCTGCGCCCCCTCGCCGACCAGCATGATGTTGTTGGTGTACTTGAGGACCAGCTTCGCCACCTCGCTCGGCGTCTTGATCCCCTCGAGGCAGCCGACCGCGCCGGCCCGCTTGGTGGGGCCGTGCATGCACGACGCGTCGAGCTGCACGACGCCGTCGGCGTTCGGCAGCCCGCCGTAGCCGACCGACTGGTCGTTCGGGTCGAGTTCCTGGATCTTCACCCCCTCCACCACCGCGTCGAGGGTGTCCATCCCCTGCTGGATCAGATCGTAGGCGCGCTGCACGGCGCGCATCCCATTGGCCGATGCGACGACGCACGGGCGCGCGTCCTGGGAACGGCGGACGTGCGGCGCCGGGAAGCCGGAGGCCTCTGCGGGCCGCGCGGGCGCGGCGGCGAGCGCCCCGACGATCGGCACGGCGGCGGCGCTGCTCTTCACGAAGTCCCGGCGGGTCAGCTGTTCGCTCACGGATGCCCCTGGGTCGAAGGCCAGTGCCGAGAAGCTACCGCGCGGGGACCGCGACGGAAAGCGCGCCGAATCGGGCGTCGGGATCGAGGGTGTAGCGGGCGTCCACCATGCGCACCATGGCGCCCGCGCGGCCGCGCTCCACCAGGAAGAAGGGGAAGCGGGCCCACTGCACGAAGGCCCGGCCCTGCGGAGTCCGCTCCGCCTCGGAGACTTCGGCCGCGGCGTCCCCCTTCGCGACGAGGCTTCCGTCCGGGACGAAGAGGGGCCGGCGGAGCCAGTCCACGGTCCCGAGCACGTACCCTGGGCCGATATCGGCGACGATCTGGCGGCGGAACGGCGTCAGCGGCTCGGGGCCCGCCATCACGCGCGCCTGCGCGTAGCCGCGCGCCGCGAGGGCGTCCCGCGCCACCGTGCGCGCGGCAACCCCCGACATGCCCATCAGCAGCACGTACGTCGCCGCCACGACCAGGCCCCAGCGGGCGGGGCGCGCGGCGCCGGGGGCGGCGCGGGCCGAGCGCCGCCGCGAGGCCCACCATCCGAGGCCCAGGGCCAGCCAGACCCATGGGTCCACGATGAAGAGCACGTCGCCGTAGTACCAGCGGCGGCTGAACGGCATCAGGAAGCGCACCCCGTAAGTGTTGAACCAGTCGAGGAGGGGGTGGGTGCACACTGCCAGCAGCGCCAGCCAGAGGAGCGTCCCTCCGAGCGCAGGCGGCTCGTCCGGGTGGCGCCGCCGGCGCACCCAGCGGTCCCAGGCAAGCATCATGGCCGTGAGGACGAACGGCCAAACGGCGAGGGCGAGGACGCCGTGCGTCCAGCCCCGGCGGAAGCCGTAGGCTGAGTCGGGGCGGGCCACCCAGTAGAGGATCCCGTCCACGTCCGGGAGATTGGTGCCGATGAGGAGCGTGGCGGTGGCCAGGGGGGTCTTCCGCCGCAGTCCCGCCTCCGCCAGCGCGGCACCCAGAAGCGTGTGAGTGAGGTTGTCCATCGCTTACAGGCTTGACCCCGCCGGTTCCAGGTGCATTGTAGAGGGACTTCCTCCCTCCCCGAGGGCCGCGATGCTGGAGACGCTCGATCTCGACAAGAAGGTAGAGAAGGATGCCTACGAGAAGGCCTTTCCGGAACTGCGCGACAAGCTCCGGGATCTCCAGCGTCAGGCATTCGAGGCGAAGATCCCCGTCTGCGTGCTCTTCGAGGGCTGGGACGCCGCCGGCAAGGGCGATTCCATCCAGAAACTCGTCGAGCGCCTCGATCCGCGCGGCGTCAAGGTCCATCCCACCTCGGCGCCGCTCGAAGAGGAGAAGCTCCGCCCCTTCCTGTGGCGCTTCTGGACCAGGATCCCCGGCCGCGGGGAGATGGCCATCTTCGACCGCTCCTGGTACGGCCGGGTGATGGTGGACCGGGTGGACCACCTGATCACCCCCAAGGAGTGGCAATCCGCCTACAACGAGATCGTCCAGTTCGAGCGGATGCTGACCGACGACGGCACGGTGATGGTGAAGTTCTGGCTGCAGATCAGCGAGAAGGAGCAGAAGAAGCGCTTCAAGGACATCGAGAAGAGCAAGTACGACTCCTGGAAGGTCACGAAGGAGGACTGGGAGCACCACAAGCAGTACGACGAGTACACTGAGGCCGCCGAGGAGATGCTGGAGCGCACCAGCACCGCCTATGCGCCGTGGACCATCGTCGAGGCGACCGACAGGCGCTACCGGCTGATCAAGGTCTTCAAGACCATCGTCGACGCGATCCAGACCGCGCTCAACGCGAAGGCGGAGGACGCGAAGCCGCGGCGCGCCGCGCGCGCCAGCATCTCCATCGACGCGCTCAAGGAGCAGAGGACGGTCCTCGACACCGTGGACCTGTCGAAGAAGCTCGACAAGAAGGAGTACGAGAAGCGCCTCCTCGACCTGCAGGTCCGGCTCCGGCAGCTGGAGTTCGCTTGCTTCGACGCCCGGCGCGCAGTCATCATCGGCTACGAGGGGTGGGACGCCGCCGGGAAGGGTGGGAACATCCGACGGGTGACGGAGTGCCTCGACCCCCGCGGCTACAGCGTGATCCCCATCGCCGCGCCGAAGGGGGACGAGGCCACCCACCACTACCTGTGGCGCTTCTGGCGGCAGCTGCCCAAGGCCGGCCACCTTGCCATCTTCGACCGCACCTGGTACGGGCGCGTCCTGGTGGAGCGGATCGAGGGGTTCTGCACCGAGGCGGAGTGGCGGCGGGCCTACCAGGAGATCAAGGAGTTCGAGCTCTCCCTCACCAACTACGGCACCGTCCTCGTCAAGTTCTGGCTGCACATCTCCAAGGAGGAGCAGCTCCGTCGCTTCGAGGAGCGCAAGGAGATCGACTACAAGCAGTACAAGATCACCGACGAGGACTGGCGGAACCGCGAGAAGTGGGACCAGTACCGGCAGGCCGTCGTGGACATGCTGACCAACACCAGCACCACCTACGCTCCGTGGACCATCGTCGAGGCGAACGACAAGCTGTGGGCGCGCATCCGAACGCTGCAGGCGATCGTGGATGCCATCGAGCTGGGCCTCGACCGCCAGAAGAAGGGGCGCAAGGTCGAGGGCGGTGAGAAGGAGAAGGACAAGAAGCGGGACAAGAAGGGGAAGAAGAACAAGAAGTGACGGCCGACGCCCCCGCGACCCTCGCGGAGCTGGGCTGGACGGAGGCCCTCGCGCGCCAGTTCGAGCCGTTGGCGCGCGAGGGCCTCGTCGCGGGCCGGATCGCCGTGGAGCACCGGACCAAGTACGGCGTCTACACGGAAGGGGGCGAGGCCGAGGCGGCCCTCACCGGCAAGGCCCGCCACGAGGCGGCGGCGCCCGGTGCCCGGCCCGCGGTGGGCGATTGGGTGGCGATGACGGCGCCGCCGCCGGGTGGGGCGGGCGCCATCCACGCCGTGCTGCCGCGCGCGTCGGCCTTCACGCGGAAGGTGGCCGGACGCGCGCACGGGGAGCAGGTCGTGGCGGCGAACATCGACGTGGCCTTCCTCGTCACGTCGCTCAACGCCGAGCTGAACCCCCGCCGCCTCGAGCGCTACCTCATGCTGGCGTGGAAGAGCGGGGCGCGGCCCGTCGTCGTCCTCACCAAGGCCGACCTCGCCGAGGACGCCGCAGCGCTGGTGCGGGAGGTTGAGGCGGTGGCGGTCGGCGTCCTGGTCCTGCTCACCAGTGCGAAGACCGGCCTGGGCATCGAGGAGCTGCGCGGCCTCCTGGCGGGCCACCGGACCGGGACCGTGCTCGGCTCCTCCGGCGTGGGGAAATCCACGCTGATGAACGCCCTCGTCGGGTGGGAGCGTCAGGACACGGGCAAGATCCGCGAAGCGGACGACCGCGGCCGCCACACCACCACGCGCCGCGAGCTGGTCCGGATGCCCGGCGGCGGTCTCCTCATCGACACGCCGGGGATGCGCGAGCTGCAGCTCGACGAGGCGGGGGACGGGCTCCTCTCCGCCTTCGACGACATCGCGGAGTTGGCCCGGGGCTGCGCGTTCCGCGACTGCCTCCACGGGCCGGAGCCGGATTGCGCAGTGCGGGACGCGGTTGCCGCGGGGCGGCTCTCCGCCGAGCGGCTGGAGAGCTTCCACAAGCTCGTCCGAGAGCTGGAGAGGCGCACCGGGTGGGGCGTGAAGCGGATTCACGGCGGCGCGGACCCGAATAGCGGTAGATAGCGGCGGTGCGCAGGAAATGCAGTAGGGGCGCCTCGCACGCGCGGGGCGCCCCTATGACCTATCACCCATCACTTCTCACTCATCACCCATCACGCCTCATCTCGCCTCGTAGCACGTTCTCCGCTTCTATCCTGCCAGCCACCTGCGCATCTATCTCCCCGGCGAGCCGGCGGGCCTCCGTCAGGTTCGCCGACAGTTCGTCCAGACTCCCCGCGCCCGCCTTGAGACGCAGCAGGTCGAGCCGCAGGTTCTCGAGCGCCGCCACCGCGGACGAGAGCCGCCCGCCCGCGGCGTCGCGGGTCGCCGTGAGATCGGCGCGCGCCTTCTCGCGCTGGTCCGCCATCGCCGCCTTCGCCTCGTCGCCTCCCTGCGCCAGGGACGCGGAGCGGGCGGTCACGGAGTCCTGCCCGAGGCTCGCTAGCGCCTCGTTCAACTCGTCCACCCGACGGCGCATCGTCTGCGCGTCCGCCTCGAGGCGCCGCAATACGTCGGGGAGGTCGGCGAGACCCTTCCGCGTCTCCCTGGGCAGCGACTCGAAGAGCGCCGACGCGGCGAGGCCGATGGCGATCTCCGTCGGGCGGTGCGCCGAAGCGGCGGGAAGGAGCTTCCGCTGCATCCCCAGCATGGAGAGCTGCGTGAACCACTCTCCCAGCCGGCCGTTCCACACCCGGGACTGGAGGCTCTTGGCCGGGTCGGCCGGCTTGATCCGGCGACCCGGGATGACCAGCCCGGCCACGGCTCCGACCCCCGTCGCGGTCGCGGCCGTCGCGAAGGTCACCAGCCACTTGAGCGCGCTCGTCCAGTCCATCGGGGGCTGGAGCACGATGACCCCCGCCGCGACGGCCGTGACGCCGAGCGCGCCGTACGTCAGGTAGCGGATGATGCGGGCGAACAGCGGCGGCTCGCTCGCGCTCTCGAAGGCGATCTCCTCGCGCCGCTGGGCGAACCGCTCGCGGAGGGCGAGGCGGATGTCCTCGATCGAGTAGCCGGCCAGCAGCACCTGCCGCGTGTAGTGGAGCCGGTAGAGCGCGTACGCCCCCACGGGTGCCACCAGGAAGATCACGGCGCCAAGGTCGGGAAGGTGGCCGGTGATCAGCTTGCCGCCGACCACCAGGCCCATCAGCGTGCTCCAGACCGCGAGTGGTGTCTTGGCCGGCTCGCCGCGCTGCATCCACAGGCGGATGGGCACGGGCACTTCCTTCGCCACCGCCATCGTCAGTGTCACCGCCTCGGCCAGTGCCTCACCGGTGGGGAAGCGGTCGGCGGGGCTCTTCGCGAGGCACCGGTCGATCGCTTGCGCGAGCCGACCGGGGATGCCGGGCGCCACGGTCGCCAGCGGCGGCGCTGGCCTGGTGATGTGCATCGCCAGCAGGGCGGGCGTGTCCGGCGCCTCGAAGGGGTGCTTCGTGCTCAGCGCGTAGAAGCCCACGACGCCGAGCGAGTAGAGGTCGCTCCGGCCGTCCACCGCCTCACCGCACGCCTGCTCGGGGCTCATGTACTGCGCGGTACCGAGAATCTCCCCCACGCCCGTCAGCCCGGACGGGGTGCCCGCGAACGCGATGCCGAAGTCGGTCACCAGCGCGCGGCCGGTGTCGCGCTCGAGGAGGATGTTGTCGGGCTTGATGTCGCGGTGCACGACGCCCCGCAGGTGCGCGTAGGCGAGCGCCCACGCGACCTCCTGGAGCATCCGCGCGGCCGCGGGCGGGGCCAGCGGCCCGCGCCGGCGGATGCGGTCGCCGAGCGTCTCCCCCTCCACGAAGGCCATCACGAAGAGAACGAAGGCGCCGATCTCCTCGACCGCGAAGATCGGCACGATGTTGGGGTGTGACAGCTTGGCGGAGGTCCGCGCCTCGCGCAGGAACCGCTCCCGCAGGTCGGGGAGGGCCGCCTGCGCGGGAGGCAGGAGCTTGATCGCGACCAGGCGGTCGAGCGCCACGTCCCGCGCGAGGAAGACCATCCCCATCCCGCCCCGGCCCAGCTCCCGCTCGAGCGAGTAGCGGCCGGCGAGCGCGCCCTGGAGCGCGAGGAACTCCGGTCCCGGGGATTCGGCCATCCGGCAATCCTACTCTCCGCCGCGCGCTCCGGCTACGGAGGGACGCCGCACCCCTGGGGCGTCACCGCGGGAGCGGTCCCCCGCGGCGCCCGACGCGCAGGCTTGCCCCGGCTGCGCCGCTCGCGTTTGTTACGAGCCATCCATGGCCGACCGCCCGAAGAAGGCCCCCAGCGACGAGCACCTCGGCGGCACGCGAGCCCAGGTGCGGTTCATCCTCTGGCTCGTCGGGCCTCTGGGCGTCCTCGGCCTACTCGTGTGGATGTTCGTGCCGGGTGTGATGGGGCGGGTCGGGATGGCGTTCGTCATCTCCACGGGTGTCTCCTTGGGGTTCTACTTCGTCTCCCTCGGCGTGCAGGAGGGGATTGGCGGGCCAGTCGCGAGGGGGGTCGGAAGACTGCTGTGGCCCAGCGGCAGCTCCACGCCGCCCGCGAAGGCGCTCTCCCACATCGAGGCGATGGCGGTCCGCGGCGAACACGCCAGGGCGGTGGAGGCGTACAAGGCGGAGATCGCCACCGACCCCGCCGACGTAACGAGCTGCGAGCGGCTCGGCACCCTCGCGATGCGCGAGCTCGCCGACTACGACCTCGCCGTGTGGGCGTACCGCGAGGCGGAGCGGCGCGCGGAGGCGCCGGCGCGGAAGTTCGGCTTCGCATTGATCGTCGTGGGGATCTGCCGCGACCAGCTGAAGGACCGCGGCAAGACGGTGGTGGAGCTGCGGCGGTTGGTGCAGCTCTATCCGAACGCGCCGCGCATCGAGGCGCTGAAGGCCGAGCTCGACGAACTGAAGGCGGGGCTCTTCGATGACCACGGCGCCTGACGTCTCGGTGGTCGTGCCGGTCTACAACGAGCGGGAGAACCTCGCGCCCCTCCTGGGCGAGATCGCGGTCGCGCTCGGCGGCCGGGCGTACGAGGTCGTCGCCGTGGACGACGGCTCCACCGATGGGAGCGCCGAGGAGCTGGTGGCGCTCCGTGCGAGGTACCCAGCGCTGCGGGTGGTGCGGTTCGCGCGGAACGCCGGGCAGAGCGCCGCCTTCGCGGCCGGCTTCCGCTCGGCCAGGGGCGCGGTGCTGGTGACGATGGACGCCGACCTCCAGAACGATCCCGCCGACGTCCCGGCCCTCCTCGAGGCGCTGGAGCGCTCCGGCGTGGACGCGGCCGTCGGCTGGCGGATGAACCGCCGCGACACCGGCTGGAAGCTGGCGCAGAGCCGCATCGCGAACGGCGTGCGGAACTGGCTCAATCACGAGACGATCCGCGACACCGGCTGCTCGCTGAAGGCGTTCCGCCGCGAGGCCGTGGCGGACATCCCGTGGTTCACGGGGATGCACCGCTTCCTCCCGACGCTGGTCAAGATGCGCGGCGGGCGGGTGGTGGAGGTGCCCGTGCACCACCGGCCGCGGCGCTTCGGCTCGACCAAGTACGGGATGTGGAACCGGGTCTTCCGCGCCCTCGCGGACGCCCTCGCGGTGCGCTGGATGCAGCGGCGCGCCCTCCGCTACGAGATCCGGGAGATCGTCGGATGACACGCATCAAGCGGCTCGACCCGTCCGTCTTCCACCTCCCCGTCGAGCGGATGCGGGAGGGCTACTACAGCGACAAGTACTTCGTCCGCGCCCGCGAGATCCTCGTCGCCGACGGCCACCGGCCGCGGGTGACGATGCAGGTCTTCGCCAAGACCCATGCCTTCCTCGGCGGGATGGACGAGGCGGTCGCGATCCTGAAGCTCTGCGCGCTGGAGTGGAAGGACCTCGTCGTCCACGCCCTCTTCGACGGCGACGAGGTGGAGCCGTGGGAGACGGTGATGCTCATCGAGGGGCCGTACGACGCCTTCGCCCACCTCGAGACCCTCTACCTCGGCGTGATCGCCCGCCGCACCAAGGTCGGCACCAACACCCGGCGGGTCGTCGAAGCGGCACGGCCCAAGGAAGTGATGTTCTTCCCGGCGCGGCACGACCACTGGCTGGTGCAGACGGGGGACGGCTGGGCCGCCCACGTCGCCGGCGCCATCGGCGTCTCGACCGATGCGCAGGCCTCGTGGTGGGGGAGCGAAGGGGTGGGCACCGTCCCCCACGCCTTCATCGCGGCCTACGGCGGCGACACCGTGCTCGCCACACGGAAGTTCGCCGAGCACATGCCCGAGAGCGTGCGGCTCATCACCCTGGTGGACTTCGAGAACGACTCCGTCGGCACCAGCCTCGCCTGCGCGCGGGCCCTCGGCCCACGGCTCTACGGCGTGCGCCTCGACACCTCCGAGACGATGGTGGATAAGTCGGTCATCCCGCAGATGGGCTCCGCCAAGCCCACCGGCGTCACCCCGCAGCTCGTCCACAACGTCCGCGACGCCCTCGACCACGAGGGGTTCTCAGGGGTCAAGATCATCGTCTCCGGCGGCTTCGACGTGGAGAAGATCCGCCGCTTCGAGGAGGCGGGGGTGCCGGTGGACGCCTACGGCGTGGGCTCCTCCCTCTTCACCGGACGCTACGACTTCACCGCCGACGTGGTGCTGGTGGACGGGAAGCCGTGCGCCAAGGCGGGGCGGAGCTACCGCCCCAACCCGCGTCTGGAGCGGGTGAGCTAGGGGCCGGGGCGGGGTCTTGCGCGGATCCGGAGAGTGCATATTTATTCATCGGCAAGAATGACTATGCAACCCCGAACCTGCCGCCAGGAGCCGCCGATGACCGCCGCGAAGAAGCCCGCGCCCAAGGACCGGCCCCCCGAGGCGTTCGGGATCTAGGAGCCTGCGGCCGTCAGAGGTGAGAAGTCAGGGGTGAGAGGGGACGGGGGACGGGCGGTTCCGTCTCCCGTCCCCTCTGACCTCTTACCTTCACGCGTCACCTCCCTCACGTTCTCTTCTGTAGTAGTCCCCGCTAGGCTCCTCCTGGCATGCCCATTGCGTTGCCCCCGGCGCGTCGGTGGGCGACATTTCTCCTGCCGCCGGTGGGAGGCAGCATGCAGGCGTCGGTGCTCTTCTGGGACGTGGATACGCAGGTGGACTTCATGCATGCCGACGGCAAGCTGTACGTGCCGGAGGCGGAGTCCATCATCCCGAACCTGAAACGCCTCACCGACCACGCCCACGCGCGGGGGATTCGCATCGTCGCCAGCGCCGACGACCACGTCGGCAGCCACCGGGAACTCTCGGCCACCCCCGACTTCCGCGACACGTTCCCCGCGCACTGTATGCGGGACACGCCGGGCCAGGCCAAGATCCCCGAGACCCGGCTCCGGGAGCCGCTCGTCATCGAGCCCGAGAGCGAGGCCCCGGTCGCCCTGGCGGACCGGGTCCGCAGCCACCCCGGCGACATCCTCTTCCACAAGCACTGGTTCGACGTCTTCACCAACCCCAACGTCGAGCCCGTGCTCGACGTCCTCGACCCCCGGCACATCGTCCTCTACGGCGTCGCGCTGGACGTCTGCGACCGCTACGCCATCGAGGGCCTCCTCGCCCGCCGCCCGTCCGCCCGGCTCTACGCCGTGCGCGACGCGATGAAGCCGATCGATCCCGGCGCGGGGGAGCGGCTCCTCCGGCAGTGGAGCGATCAGGGGGTCGCCATCGTGGACACGAACGACATCATCGCGAAAGGGTTTCCCTCGTGACCGCCCCCTTCGGACGCTTCTTCCTCCCCGGCCCCACGGAAGTCCTCCCCGAGGTCCTCGCCGCGCAGAACCGGCCCATGATGGGCCACCGCGGCGCCGGCACCGAGGCCCTCCTCGGCGGCATCGACGGCCCGATGAAGGCCATCTTCCGGACCCAGAACCCGGTCCTCATCGCCGCCGCGTCGGCCACCGGCTTCATGGAGGCCGCCATCCGGAACGGCGTGCGCAGGAAGGTGCTCTGCCTGGTGAACGGCGCCTTCTCCAAGCGCTTCGCCACCATCGCGGCCGCGTGCGACAAGCAGGTGCACGTCCACGACATCCCCCTCGGGGAGACCGCCGAAGCCGGCCAGGTCCGCGCGCTGCTCAAGGAGACGGGCGCGGACGCCGTCACCATCGTGCACTCTGAGAGCGCCACCGGCGCCCTCTCGCCCCTCGCGGACATCGCGAAAGCGGTGCACGAGTTCGAGGACGTGATGCTCCTCGTGGACGCCGTGACCTCGATGGGCGCCACGCCCGTCGAGACCGACGCCTGGGGCCTCGACTTCGTCCTCACCGGCTCGCAGAAGGCGTTCGCCCTTCCGCCCGGCCTCACCTTCGGTGTGGCGTCGGCGCGGCTCCTGGAGCGGGCGAAGACGCTCCCTGGGCGCGGCATCTACTTCGACCTCGTCCCCTACGACACCGAGATTCGCAAGCGCCAGACGCCGTACACCCCCGCGCTCTCGCTCATCTACGCCCTCGACGCGCAGCTCAAGCGTATCGCGGCGAACGGTGGCATCGAGGCGCGCTGGGCCCGGCACCAGGCGATGCAGCAGCGGGTGGAGCGGTGGGTCCGGGAGCAGGGCGCCGGGATGGGAGGGCTCGACTTCCTGCCGAAGGCGGGACGCCGCTCGTGGACCGTGTCGTGCCTCAAGCTCCCCGCCGGCGAGCTGACGGGGGGCGCGGTGGCCAAGAGGATGGAGTCGCGCGGCATCACCATCGGCGCCGGCTACAAGGCGCTCAAGGACACCACCTTCCGCATCGGCCACATGGGCGACCACACCGTAGAGGGGTTGGAGTTCGTCCTCGCCAACCTCGAGGAGATCCTGCGCCGTGACTGACCGCATCGTCGTGTCGGACAAGCTGGGCGCGGCGGGCCTCGAGGTGCTGCGCGGTATCCCGGGCTACGAGGTCGCGGACGTGGCGGGGAAGGGGCCCGAGGCCCTCGACGCGGCCCTCCCCGACGCCGTCGCGCTGGTGGTTCGCAGTGAGACCAAGGTGACGGCGGCGATGATCGGCAAGGCGCCGAATCTCAAGGCCATCGGCCGCGCGGGGATGGGCGTGGACACCATCGACGTCGAGGAGGCGTCGCGGCGCAAGATCGCCGTCCTCACCGCCCCCGGCGCCAACTCGAACAGCGTGGCCGAGTACACCTTCGCCCTCCTCCTCGCCCTCGTGCGGAAGGTGCCGGCGGCGTCGGCGTCGCTCTCGGCCGGGAAGTGGGACCGCAAGGCGTTCGAGGGAACGGAGCTGCGCGGCAAGACCCTCGGCCTCATCGGCCTCGGCCGCATCGGGAGCATCGTAGCGTCGATCGCGGGCGGCTTCGGGATGACGGTGATCGGCACCGACCCGGTGTTCACGCCCGACGTCGCGACGGCGCTGCGCGTGGAGCTGGTGAGCCTCGACGAGCTGATCCGGCGCGCCGATGTCGTGAGCCTGCACGCCAAGCTCACGCCGGAGTCGAAGCACGTCCTCAACGAGCAGCGTCTCCGCGCGATGAAGAAGGGCGTCCTCATCGTGAACACCGCCCGAGGCGCCCTGATCGACGACGCGGCGCTGGTGCGTGCGCTTCAGGACGGTCACGTGGGCGGCGCGGCGCTGGACGTCTACGACCCCGAGCCGCTCCCCGCCGATTCGGTGCTCCGCACGGCGCCCAACGTGGTGCTCACGCCGCACCTCGCCGCGTCGGCGAAGGAGGCGCAGACGCGCGTGGCGCTGGAGATCGGCGAGGCGGTGAAAGCGTTCCTGCTGAGCGGGGACGTGAGCGCCGCGGTGAACCGGAAGCAGATCGGCCGGTAGCGCTTCCCGGCGGTCGCCGCGCGCCGATGACCGGCGACCGGCGCGCGGTGGCCTCGGGACGGTGTGCGGTGCCGGGCGCGCCGCTATCTTAACGGCCTATGTCCGACGCACATCCCACCGCCTACGACCCCCAGGCGGTCGAGCGGAAGTGGCAGGCGCGATGGGAGGAGCGGGGCACGCATCGCGTGGACCTCGCCGGCGCCCGCCGCCCCTTCTACAACCTCATGATGTTCCCGTACCCCTCGGCCGAGGGACTGCACGTCGGGAACCTCTACGCCTTCACGGGTGCGGACATCTTCGGGCGCTTCCAGCGCCTGCGGGGGCACGACGTCTTCGAGCCCCTCGGCTTCGACGCCTTCGGGATCCACTCCGAGAACTACGCCCTCAAGGTGGGGATGCACCCCGCCGAGCTGATCCCGCGCAACATCGCCACCTTCCGTACCCAGCTCAGGCGTGCCGGGCTGATGGTGGACTGGCGGTACGAGGTGCAGACCACCGACCCCGCGTACTACAAGTGGACGCAGTGGATCTTCCTGCAGCTCTTCAAGGCGGGGCTCGCGGTGCGCAAGCGGGCCGCGGTGAATTGGTGCCCCGCGTGCAAGACGGTGCTCGCCAACGAGCAGGTCATCAACGGCTTCTGCGAGCGCCATCCCGATACGAAGGTGGAGCAGCGGACCCTCGACCAGTGGTTCTTCACGATCACCAAGTACGCCGCGCCCCTCCTCGACCACCTGGCCGGGCTCGACTGGTCGCACTCGACGCGGACCCTCCAGGCCAACTGGATCGGCCGCTCGGAGGGTGCGGAGCTGGTGTTCGTCACTCCCGGCGGCCAGCGCATCACGGTCTTCACCACGCGGCCCGACACCCTCTTCGGCGCCACCTACGTCGTACTCGCCCCCGAGCACCCGCTGGTGGACGAACTCACCACGGCGGAGTGCCGCGCGGACGTGAACGCGTACCGCCGCCGCGCCGCGGCGACGGACATCGTCACGCGCCGGGTCGGCGAGAAGGAGAAGACGGGGGTGCTCACGGGCTCGTACGCCCGGAACCCCGCGACCGGCGCATCCATCCCCATCTGGATCGCTGACTACGTGCTGATGGAGTACGGCACCGGCGCGATTATGGCGGTGCCGGGCCACGACGAACGCGACTTCGAGTTCGCCACGAAGTTCCATCTCCCGATCGTCCGCGTGATCGCGGGGCCGGGGCAGGACGCTGCCTCACCGCTGCCTAAGGCGGAGCCCGACGTCCCTGAGGGGCGGCTCGTCAACAGCCCCGGCTACGGCGGGCGCCCGTGGGAGGAGGCGAAGCGCGCCATCACCCGCTCGCTCGAGGAGAAGGGCCTCGGCAAGGGGGTCGTGAACTACCGCCTGCACGACTGGTGCATCTCGCGGCAGCGCTACTGGGGCCCGCCCATCCCCATCATCCACTGCGACGCCTGCGGCCCGGTGCCCGTCCCGGAGCAGGACCTCCCCGTCATCCTTCCGAAGCTCGACGACTACCGGCCCGACGACACCGGCGTCTCGCCCCTGGCGCGGAACGAGGCGTGGTACCGGGTGCCGTGCCCCACGTGCGGGAAGCCGGCGCGCCGCGAGACCGACGTCTCCGACACGTTCCTCGATTCGGCGTGGTACTTCCTCCGGTACCCGTCGGCCGACCGTTCGGACGTGCCGTTCGACCCGGCGATGACGAGGAAGTGGCTCCCGGTGACGACGTACATCGGCGGCAACGAGCACGCGGTCCTGCACCTGATGTACGCGCGCTTCATCACGATGGCGCTCAAGGACCTCGGCCACGTCGCATTCGAGGAGCCGTTCCCGCGCTTCCGCGCGCACGGGATGATCGTGAAGGACGGCGCGAAGATGTCGAAGTCGCGCGGCAACGTCGTGGTGCCCGACGCGTACTTCGACCAATGGGGCGCCGACACCTTCCGGATGTACCTGATGTTCCTGGGGCCGTATCAGGAGGGCGGCGACTTCCGCGACGCAGGGATCGTCGGGATCCGGAGGTTCCTGGACAAGGTCTGGGCGCTGGTGGACAAGGCAGACGCCAAGACGCCAAGACGCCAAGAGGGACCCGGTGCCGCCGCGGGCGACGAACTGCTCCGGCATCTCCACCACACGATCCAGCGCGTCACGGCGGACACGGGGGCGCTGGCGTACAACACTGCGATCGCGGCGATGATGGAGTACGTGAACGCGCTCCAGAAGGGGGAGGCCACGCCGGCCCTCCTCGAGCCGCTGATCCTGATGCTCGCCCCCTATGCGCCGCACTTCGCTGAAGAGCTATGGGAGCGGCTCGGGCACACGACGTCGGTGATGGAGGCGGCGTGGCCGGCCTTCGACCCGGCGCTCGCGGTGGTGGAGCAGGTGGAACTGGTGGTCCAAGTGAACGGGAAGGTCCGCGCGAGGGTCGCGATGCCGCGCGGCGCCGCCGAGGCCGACGCCGTGGCCGCCGCCCAGGCGGAGCCGGCGGTCGCCAAGTTCACCGAGGGGAAGCCGCCGCGGAAGGTGATCTTCGTCCCCGACCGGCTGGTGAACATCGTGGTCTGA
>JBEKGT010000002.1:0-34121 GCA_050012655.1 Gemmatimonadales bacterium
GGTCCTCCACAACTACTTCCAGCGGGACGCAGAGCCGATGGAGGGGCGCGGCAAGGTGGCCCGGTATGCCCTCGGCGCCGACTACCATGACGTGATGCGCACGCGGTTGACCGCCCTCGGCGAGCGGATCGTCGCGGCGGCGGGCGGCGGGAGCTTCCGGGTCTACGTGGACGCCGGTCCCCTCCCCGAGCGGGAGCTGGCGCGACGGGCCGGCCTCGGCTGGTTCGCCAAGAACACGATGCTGATCCACCCGCGCCTCGGCTCCTTCACCTTCGTCGGCGTCGTCCTCACCGACCTCGCGCTGGCGAGCGACGATCCCTTCGAGGCCGAGCGCTGCGGCTCCTGCCACCGCTGCCTCGACGCCTGCCCGACCGCGGCGTTCCCGGGGCCGCGCGTCCTCGACTCCACGCGGTGCATCTCGTACCTCACCATCGAGGCACGGGGCCCGATGCCCGCGGACCTGGCGCTCCGGGCGGGCGACTGGCTCTTCGGCTGCGACGTCTGCCAGGAGGTGTGCCCCTGGAACGTGCGGTTCGCCCAGGAGACGGCGGAGCCCCGCTACCTGGCCAAGCCGCCCGGCGACTGGCCGACGCTCGAGGAGCTGGTACGGATGAGCGAGCGGGAGCACGAGGAGGTGTTCGAGGGCACGGCGCTCGAGCGGGCGGGGCGCGCCGGGCTCGCGCGGAACGCGGCCGTGGTGCTGGAGAATCAGCGCCGCAGGAGGCAGGTGCCCCCCGAGGCTTGGTAACCGGCTCACGCGCCGCAGGGTGGCGCCGTCTCCTCGGAGAGGGTCGACGCGCTCTAGGCGTCCATCTCCCTCCGCCACGAAAGCACCATTGCGAGAACGGCTAGAGCGATCGCCCAACCCACGGAGACGAGCATCATCGCGCCACCGGGCTGGGCCGGAGGCTCGGGCAGGAAGCGGCGCGAGAACGCCTCACGCGCCAGGGCACCCGCCGGGACGCCGTACGCCGCGCTCAGCGCCGAGTCGGCTGGAAGGGAGGAGGTCCAGAACTTCACGAAACGATCGGGCCCACGGTGCAGGATCACGTCCGCCACGAGCCGATCCGACGGCGGGCCGTACTCCCAACCGTAATAGTAGATGTCCCGCGCCCGTTCGATCGCAGCCCGGCTCCCAAGCCCGAAGAGCGCCGCACAATACGAGTCCACTCCTCGGAAGCACCCCAACTCCGTCCACGCCACGCCGCCGTACGTCGGCCGGAAGTGCAACGTGTCGGGCGCGAACCGCTGGGGGACGAACATGCCCACGCCGCCGTACCACCACGACCGCATTCCGCTCCAACGCGCCTCGAGCCCCGCCCAGCGCTGCACGTCAAGGCCGGGAAACCCGTAGCGGGCATAGAGAGCACACCTCCCGAGCACGCGCCCGCTCAACCCTTGAGGTACATCGAAACGGCCCCGCCCTCGCTCTCCCTTCTTCGGAAAGAGGATGTCGACGATGCAGGCGCGGGTGCCGCCGTCGCCAAACTGGAACCGGCCGCTCTGGGGCTCGCCACTCGTCGAGTAGCTCGACTCATTCGGGCTCCGCGTGTGCAGCGCGACGATTACCGGCGCGCCCCTGGTGGCCGCCCGCGGCACCGTCGCCAACTCCCTCTCGACGGCGCGCAGCCACGCCCGGGCGGCCGCATCCGGCACGTCGCCGTCCCGCACCATCACCACGGACTCGCCCGCCAACCGGAGAGCCCGTGCCGTACGCGAGGCGAGAACGTCGGCCGCTCCGTGTGTCCGTGCGGTGACGTCGGCCCGGAGCCGCTGCCGCATACGGTCGATCGACCAGCGGTGCCGGTCTCTCACGCTCTCCCGCCACGTCGCGCCCCCGAAGCCGAGGAGGGAACTCACCAGGCCGACCTTTTCGGGGACCGCCCGCGGCGGCAGTGCCAGCACCGCGAGCGCCACGGCCGCGAACAGGGGGTACAGGAGCCACCGCAGGCGGCGGAGCGTCATCCCCGGCTCCGCCTGGCCACCGCGAGGAGGAGGCACGCCAGCAGCGCCGCCGGAGCGGCGTCCGCAAGGAGGTTGCGGTCCTGCGGACGGCCTCCGCGCGTCAACACCCAATGGCGCCACTCGAGCAGGAGCGAGTCCTCCTCGATGCCGGCCGCCCGCGCGAGTCTCTCGCCTACGCCGCCCTCCGAGTCCGCCAACGCCCTTTCGACAGCCCGGGCGCCGTGAAGCGCACGCACCGCACGGACCAGACTCCGCCGACCGTCGGCATCCGCCGGGAACGGGGAGATGATCAGACGGTGCCCCTCGAGAGCGAACTCGTAGCAGGCCGTGGCGGCCCCGCTCAGGCACTCCCGTCCGGTCGCCGACCCCTGCGCAAGCCACCGGTCATTCGTGTTCACGTACTCCTGCATCTCAGTCGCCCCGTAGCGAGACCGGTACGGAGAGGAGTCGCGGTCCACGCCCAGGTAGAGACGGCAGCCTCGCACCTCCCCGGCGAGACACCGCGAACCCACCGCCCAGGGGCTCCGCGCGAGGCTCCCGAACGCGGCCCACGCCGAGCCCCGGCTCCAGGGCCCAAAGCCCAAGTCCCCCGGCAGCCACTCGCGCCAGGTCGAGTCCCGCGTGTCCTTGTACGCCGCTGCCACGGCACTGGCGACCAGGAGACCGGGAATGTTCAGAACCATCCCGCCGCCCTTGGCCGCGCTCAGCTGGACACCCCCCAACGGCACCCGCCTCCGGCCGCGTGCGACAGCGGCGGCGAGCGCCAGACTCGTGTCCGTGGCCGATTGCGCAACGACGACCACAGACCGCACGAATCGCTCGGGGACACCGCCGAAGTCCCGGAGGATCGCGGCCGCCGTGTCCAGACTCCCGAGCGCCGTTCCGGCGGGCACCTGGCCGGGCACGACCACCGCGAGCCCCCCCGCTTCGATGAGCCGGCCACGCGACTGATCGCGGTACGCCTGACGCTTGCGCCCCACGCGTGCCTCGTCCTCCCGCCAGAGCGAGTCGACCCGCGCAATCAGCGCACGCTCCTGCGGCGTCGCTCCCGGCGGCGCCTGCGCGGGAAGGCCTGCGGCCCAGCACAGCGCCGCCAAGGCGACCGCTCCGATGCGAATCTCAGACATCGAACAGCGCCCACCGGCCGGTGAGAATGGCGAGCGGCCCCGGCCAGTTCGTCAGCAGCGCGAACACCTCCGCCGTGATCGAGAAGTCGGCGGTGAGGGTGAGGAGCAGGATGTCCACCAGGACCGCCCCGCCGATGATGCTGATGATCGCGATCTGGCCGCGGCGGGACGCGCTCGAGATGGCGAAGATGATCGCGTACACCGTGAGCGTCGCGAGCCAGAAACGCGCCGCGACCGCCACCGGGTGGGCGTGCACGCCCGGAGGCAGCGCCACCGCGACACTCGCCAACGCCGCGCCGAGGGCGAACGCGCCGGCCGGCACCAGTGACAGCACGACGCCAGCGGCGAAGCGCAAGGTGACGAAGTACGCACGCGAGACCGGCAGGCTCAGCGCGTACACGTGCCGCCCGGCGAGGTCCGGCGCCCACGCCAGCACGCCCACCAGCACGCCGACCAGCAGCGCGAAGTACGGGAGCACCTGCGCGATCCGGTCGGCCGCCACCAGCCACTCGCCGACCCGTGACTCCGCCGCGCCGTTCAGGTTCGCGCCGTAGAAGACCGAGGCCAGTGGGATGCCGAAGCCGACCACCGCCAGCACCACCAGCGCGAGCCGCGCCCACAGCCACTGCGCGATCAGCACCTGCTTGAACACGGTCGCCTCCCCTGTCCTCAAGACCGCTCGGGCGTGCGCGCCCCCCGGAGCAGTTCGACGAACCCGTCCTCGAGGTCGAGGTCCACGATCTCCTTGACCTCGGCGCCCACGCCCTGGAACCACTGCACCATCGGCGGCTGCCAGCCGCGGACGACCCACACCTGGTCCAGCGCCGACCGCTCCTGCGACACCAGGATGAACGGCGTATCGCCGACGATGCTCGGCGCGCGGTCCAGGCGGATGCGCTTGATGCCGTTCTTGAAGGCGTGCATCGGGAGCTCCGCCGCGAGCCGCCCGCGGTCGAGCACGCCGACCCAGTCGCAGATCCGCTCGAGTTCGTGGACGAGGTGGCTGGAGATGAAGACGGTCGCTGCGCGCTGCGAGCAGAAGTCGAGCAGGGCCGAGAGCACATCGCGGCGCACCACCGGGTCGAGGCCGTCGGTCGGCTCATCGAGCACCAGCAGCTCCGGCCGCTGCGCCAGCACCAGCAGGATCATCAGCTTGCCCATCTCCCCCTTGGACACGCGCGACAGCTTCGCCTCCGGGCGCAGGTCGAACCCGCGTCGCAGCACTTCGGCGTACGTCCAGTCGAAGCCCGGATAGAAGGCGCCGTGGTAGCGGATGGACTCCGCGACCGAGAGGTAGGGGTACAGGTGGGGCCGTTCGGGGACGTACCCCGTCGCGCCGAGGATGCGCGGGAGGTCGCGCGGGACTTCGCGCCCGAGGATGGTCATGGACCCGCTCTGCGCGCGCCGCAGCCCGAGCAGGAGCTGGATCGTCGTCGTCTTCCCCGCCCCATTCGGTCCCAGGAAGCCGTAGATCGCCCCTTGGCGGACCTTCAGGCTGAGGTCGTGGATCTCGAAGCCCGGTCCGGGCCGGTAGCACAGGTCCCGCGTCTCGATGGCGTAGGTCGTCACGACCGCCCCCCTGGCTCACTCTTCCACGCGTGCTCAAGGTCCTCACGCGTCAGTCCCAGGCTCGATGCCTGGGCCACGAGCGCACGCACCAGGCGCCGCGCTTCGCGCTGGCGCTCCGTGCCGCGCTTCGAGTCCGAGACCTCACGCACGAAGGTGCCCGCGCCCTGCCGGCTCTCCACGATCCCGTCGCGCTCCAGCTCCCGGTACGCCTGCACGACCGTCGCCGGGTTGACCCGGATCTCCGCCGCCAGCTGGCGCACCGACGGCAGGGGCACGGTCGGCGGGATCTCCCCCGTCGCCACCGCCACCCGCAGTCGGTTGGCAATCTGCACGTACAGTGGTATCGGACTGCGTGGATCTATGTGCCGGAACATCTGCCCGCCAGGGTTGGCCCGAGTGTATTACTGTACCGATACAGTAGTACACATCCCGGCGACCTGTCAAGAGCGGGAATGCGATGGGGCCCTGTCAGTCCCCAGGGCCCCATCACCCACCTCCTGTCACGTCTTCCCTGTCACCTAGCACCTATCACTTCTCACCCATCACCGATCACCTATCACCGATCAGAGACCGGTCGGATGATCGAGGAACGACCACGGGAGCTGGAAGCGCTCGGAGAGATGCGTCGCCAGCGCCTGGACGCCGAGCGTCTCCGTGGCATAGTGGCCCGCCAGCACCACGTTCACACCGTACTCTTCGGCGTCGAAGTACGTCCAGTGGTGGCCCTCGCCGGTGATGAAGGTGTCGAGGCCGGCGTCGCGCGCCTGGCGGACGAAGCCCCCCGCGGCGCCCGTGATGATCCCGACCCGCCGGCACCGCTCCGGCCCGCCCGGAATCACGTTCGCGCTCGTGCCGAGGGCGCCCTCGATCCGCTCGCGCAGCGCGTCCCGTCCGATGTCCAGGTCCCCCCATGCGCCGAGGGGAGCGCCGAGGTGGTCCCCGAACCACCCGCGCACGTCCATCCCGAGCTTGCGCGCCAGCAGCGCATTGTTGCCCACGTCGGGGTGGCGGTCGAGGGGGATGTGCGCCGAATAAAGGGCGATGCCGTGCCGCAGCAGGGCGGACACGCGCCGGTAGGTACGGCCGGTGAGCGGCTCGAGACCCGACCAGAAGAGCCCGTGGTGGACCAGCAGCAGGTCGGCGCCCCGCTCCGCCGCGGCCGCGATCGTCGCCTGACAGGCGTCCACCGCCGCGGCGATGTGGCGCACCTCGCCCGCATTCTCCACCTGCAGGCCGTTGAGCGCGTTCCGGTCGTCCGCCACCTCCCGCACGCGGAGGTAGTCGTCAACGTAGCGCACCAGGTCGTCGAGGCGCACCGCTACCGCCGCGCCACGAGGACGCTGTCGGGCACGAATTCCACGCTCGGCACCCGCAGCGTGCCGGCGACGATCGAGTCCCGCGCCGCCGCGATCCGCGCGCGCAGCGCCGCGCTCGCCCGCCACGCGAGCGCCGGATTGATCACCAGATCCACCACCCCGTCCTTGATGCCCAGGAACATCACCCCCACGCGGAAGCACCCCTCCTTCACCTGCTGCACCATCGTCAGCAGCGCAACCTTGAAGTCCGATCTCGGCCGCCTGGCGCAGGAAACAAGTGCCAGTGACCCGACACCGATTAGACAGGGACGTGACGTTATGTTGATATGTTCACTCTTGATTGACGTTATGCAAGCGCTTATGCTACAGTAGGTTAACGGCAATTACCCACGCCGATGTTCGCTGCTCGTGCATCCGCTCTTGAAGACATGTTGGATGCTACTGCGCTGAGGCCGCCCTCGGTGGGACCGCCACGCGCGCCAGTGAGGTGCTCGGCCGAGGCAGCGTCGGCTGGGCGAGGGGCCTTTGGGGCATCGCCCGCGCCGTTTCCTCGACATCGCCCATCTTGACCATGCCGTTGATCACAGCGCCTTCGGCCACCGCGATCCGTTTGGTGGTCACGTCCCCCTGCACCGTCGCGCCCGACTGGACCTCGACGCGCTGCCGCGCGCGGACCCCGCCATGCACCGCACCGCCGATCACGGCCTCGCCGGTGTCCACGTCGCCGTCGATCTGGCCGCCCTTCGCGACCAAGACCTGCTGGCCGGCTGTCACGTGCCCGTTGACGATCCCCTCGACCTTCACGACCCCGGCCGTCTCCACGTCGCCGTGGACCGTCATGCCGGCGCCGATGATCGAGAGCCCGACCGCTCCGGGCTGCCCCGCCCTGCCCGGCGTCGCGGCCGGGGCCTTCTTCTCGCTGCCGCTGAAGATCGCCATGCCTACCGTCCTTCCCGCACCAGCGTGAGGGGGTCGATGGACTTCCCTCCGCGGCGGATCTCGAAATGCAGATGCGGCGCCGTCGAGTGCCCGGTGTTGCCCGAGAGCGCGATGACCTGGCCGGCCCGCACCGCGTCGTTCCTCGCCACCAGCAGACGCGACAGGTGACCGTACATGGACTGATACCCCTCAGGGTGCTGGATCAGCACGAACAGCCCGTAGGCCGAATCCTGCCCGGCCTCGCGCACCAGTCCGCCACCTGTCGCGCGCACCTCCGAGGCGACTGGGACGGCGAGGTCGATGCCGGGGTGCGACTCCTGCGGCGAGTTCGCGCCGACCATCCCCCTGGTGCGGTACGACGGCACCGCCAGCGGCCAGAGATGCGGCACCGACGGTCCCTCCTCCGTCGTCGTCGCGCTGTCGCCGCGGTCGGTCGGCGCGCGCGCCACGAGGGGCGGCGCCACGTAGAGGCGCTCCTCCCCGCCGGGGCCCGCCGCGCCTCCCTTGGCCGGCGGCGCACCGATCTGGGCGCCGAGCATGCCCCGCAGCTGCGCGTACCGGGCTTCGGCGTCGTCGAGCGCGGCGGCGAGCTCCGCGACGCGCCGGCTCTCCCGCGTCAGCCGCATCACCTGGGCGGCAAGGAGCGGCTCGCGCGCGGCTGCCGCGACGATTGGGCCGTAGGCCACGACGATCACGACCACCGCGACGAGGACGATCGCCCCGGCGATCACGGCCGCGCGCAGCAGCCACAAGGGCACGTGGATTTCCCGCGACTTGAGGGAGCCGTCGCGGTGAGCGATGACCGTGTAGCCGGGGCCGCGCACTAGCCGTCCCAGCGCCGCCCGAGGATCAGCTCGAGGAGCCGCGCGAGGTCGTCGGACGAGTAGAAGCGCAGCGAGACGTGGCCTTTGCCCTTCCCCGTCACGACCACCTTCGCGTCCGTGCCCAGCTTCTTGCGCAGCGCGTCCTCGATCCGTCGCACCTCCGGAGGCGCTGCGCGCTTCGCGCCGCGGCCCTTCGCCTCTCCTACAGCGGCCGGCCGCTGCGGCGCGCGCGTCTGCTGCTCCAGTTCGCGGACCGACCAGTCCTTCGCCACCGCCTCGCGCGCCAGGCGCACGATGTCCCGCTCGCCGGGAAGGCTGAGCAGGGCGCGCGCGTGGCCGGCCGAGAGCGCGCCGGCGTCGAGGAGCGCTTGCACCGCCTTCGGGAGCTTCAGGAGCCGGATCGCGTTGGCGACCGTCGAGCGGTCACGGCCCACGCGCTCGGCGATGTCGCCGTGCGAGAGGCCGAACTCGTTCGCGAGGCGCTCGTATCCCTCCGCCTCGTCGATCGGCGAGAGCGACGCGCGCTGCAGGTTCTCGACGAGGGCGAGGGTGAGGAGCGTCCGGTCGTCCACGTCGCGGACCACCGCGGGGATGCGCTTCCAGCCGAGCGCCTTCGCGGCCCGCCAGCGCCGCTCGCCGGCCACCAGTTGGTAGCCGCCATCCGTCTCGCGGACCACCACCGGCTGGAGCAGCCCCGTGGACGCGAGCGAGCGCTTCAGGTCCTCGAGCGCAGCGGGGTCGAAGGCGCGCCGCGGCTGGAAGGGGTTGGGAGCGACCTCCGCGAGCGGAATCTCGCGGAGGTCGCCATCGCGCGCCGCTTCCTGCACCGAGGGGACGCCGAGGAGCGCCTCGAGGCCGCGGCCGAGTCGGCGCTTGCCCATCGCCTCGGCGCTCATCGGGCACCGCCCGGGATCGGGGAGGTGGGGAAGTCCCTGGGCGGCCGCGCCCGGGACGACGTACGCCTGATAAGCTCTTCTGCTACATTGAGATAGCTCTGCGCGCCGATCGAGCCGATGTCGTATAGGAGGATCGGCTGCCCGAAGCTCGGCGCCTCGGCTAGTCGGACGTTCCGGGGCACGACCGTGTTGAACATCCGCGGGCCGAAGTACTCCTTAGCTTCATCGGCGACCTGGCGCGAGAGGTTGAGGCGGGCGTCGTACATCGTGAGCAGGACGCCGTCGATGGCGAGGCGCGGGTTGAAGCTCCGCTGCACCACGCGGACGGTGTTGAGGAGCTGGGAGAGCCCTTCGAGGGCGTAGTACTCGCACTGGATGGGGACGATCACCCCGTCGGCCGCGGCGAGCATGTTCAGCGTGAGGAGGCCGAGGGACGGGGGGCAGTCGATCAGGATGAAGTCGTAGTCGGCGCGCACCGCCTCGAGGGCGCGGCGCATCACCGACTCGCGGTGCGAGCGGGAGACGAGCTCGACTTCGGCGCCCACCAGGTCGCGCGAGGCCGGGGCCACGTCGAGCAGGGGGAAGTGCACCCCGCGCCGGATCACGTCGGCAAGGGGGCGATTGTCGAGGAGCACCTCGTACACCGTGAGCTGCAGCCCCTCGCGCTCGAGGCCCACGCCGCTGGTCGCGTTGGCCTGGGGGTCGGCGTCCACGAGGAGCGTGCGCTTCTCGGGGGCGGCGAGGGAGGCGGCGAGATTGACGGCCGTCGTCGTCTTGCCGACGCCGCCCTTCTGGTTGGCGATTGCGATGACCCGGGCCATAGGGAGCGGGAATCTACCCCGCAGCGGGGGGTGCTACAAGAAGTGTTGCACGTGCAACAGGATGCGCGGGGCAGGGGGCCACTGAAAAGCGCCGGGGGCGTTGCACGTGCAACACCCCCGGGAACCCCTCCGGACGGGCCCGCCGGCGTGGCGCCGGCGGGCTAGTCGGTCAGCTCTCCCGCGCCCAGCGGACCATCTCCTTGATGCTGGGCCGCTTCCCGTACATCAGGATCCCCACCCGGTAGATGCGCGATGCAAGCCAGACCACGGCGAAGGTCGAGACCACCAGCACCGCGAGGGAGACCGCCACCTCGCCGGGCGGTACTTCCGAGGCCGTGTACCGGATCGGCATGATGATCGGCGAGAAGAAGGGGATGATCCCCATCGCCACCGCCATCTTCCCGCCCGGGTCCGCGAGGATCATCGGGAACATCACGATCGCGACGATCAGGAGCATCGTCACCGGCATCTGGGCCTGTTGCGCCTCGGCCTCGGTGGTCACCGATGCCCCGACCACGGCGAAGAGCGCCGAGTAGATGATGTACCCGAAGAGGAAGTACGCGAGCACCAGCAGCACCAGCCCGATCCCGATGACGGGCATCTGGACCTGCGACGCCTGCTCGGGGGAGATGTGCAGGAAGCCGAAGAGCACCTGGCCGTACGAGACCAGCATGGAGGCGGTGATCCCCCAGATCGCCATCTGGAAGAGCCCCACGCCGCCGACACCGATGACCTTGCCGAGCATCAACTCGAACGGCCGGAGGCTGGAGACCAGCACCTCGATGATGCGCGTCTGCTTCTCCTCGATGACACTCCGCATCACGTTCACGCCGTAGAGGAAGATCGCCATGTAGAGCACGATCCCGACGATGTAGGCGAGGAAGAACGTCGCCTCGCCCGTCTCCCCCGTGGCGCCGGTCTTGGTGATGCGTTTGGTGCCGAGCTGGATCCGCTGCTGCGCCTCCTGCACGAGGGCGGGATCGATGCCGCGCCGAGTGAGCCGCTCCATCGTCACGGCCTGGCGGAGCGACCCCTCGAGCATCGCCATGTTCTGGATCGACGCCACGTTGCGCCCGCGGTACTCGAACTGCCCCGACTCGATCGCGGAGGGGGAGACCGACAGGAAGCCGTCGAGCAGCTTCGCCTGAACGAGGCGCGTGAGCGAGTCCGAGACCGCCTGAGCGCTTGCGGCGCTCGCCGGGACGACGGTCACCTGGAAGCGGTTCCCGGTGCGGAGTTGGGTGGCGAGACGCGACGCGAAGCCGCTGGTGCCCTCATCCACGACGGCGATTTTGGCCCCGCTCCCGCGCGTCGCCAGCACCGCCGGGAGCACCGTGATGCCGATCAGGAACACCGGCCCGAGGACCGTGGAGATGATGAACCACTTGGTCCGGACGCGCTCGACGAACTCGCGCCGCACCACCGCCGCGACCTTACGGACGTCCACGGACCACCTCCTGCGCGGGAGCGGCCTGCTCGGCGCCCACCTTGTCGAGGAAGATGCGGTGCAGCGAAGGCTCGATGTGCTCGAACCGCCGTAGCCGCGCACCCGACTGCACCAGGCGCTCGAGGAGGCGCTGGGGGTCGGCGCCCTCGGCCATCGCCAGCTCGGCGTACGGACCGTAGTCATCGGCCTTCGACACCAGGTCGCGGTCGGCGAGGACCGACATCGCCTTGTCATCGCCGTCCTCGAACGCCACGGCGACGTGCGTGCCGCCGTGCTCCCGCTTCACCGCCGCCAGGCCCCCGTCGAGCACCTTCCGACCCCGGGCGATAATGCAGACATGATCACAAATCTTTTCTGCCACGTCCATCTGGTGCGTGGAGAAGATGATCGTCGTCCCGCCGCGCGAGAGCTCGACGATGATGTCCTTCAGCTCCTGCTGGTTGATCGGGTCGAGGCCGGAGAACGGCTCGTCGAGGATGAGGAGCTCCGGCGAGTGCAGCATCGTCGAGATGAACTGCACCTTCTGCTGCATCCCCTTCGAGAGTTCCTCGCACTTGCGGAGTCGCCACTCGCCGAGGTCGAGCCGCTCCAGCCAGTGGTCGGCCTTCTGCGCCGCGACCGCGCGCGGGACGCCCTTCACCTCCGCCAGGAAGACGAGGACGTCGCGCACCTTCATCTTCTTGTAGAGGCCGCGCTCCTCGGGGAGGAAGCCGATGCGGGCGCTGTGGTGCCGGCCGCCCCGCTCGTCGCCGAAGAGGCGGACGACGCCCTCGTCGGGGATGATGATGTCCATCACCATCCGGATCGTGGTGGTCTTGCCGGCGCCGTTCGGGCCCAGGAGCCCGTAGACCGCGCCGCGAGGCACCGAGAGCGACAGGTCCGCTACCGCCACGTGACCTGAGAAGCGCTTGGTGATCCGCTCGATGTCGACGACAGATTCGTTGGTCATGACAGGGGGGCTGGAGACGCGCACCCTACGCGCACCGCCACCGTTCCGTTTCGCGGCGCGGGCCACGAGGGACGGCAGGGCAGGGGACGAAGCGGACGGCGCCGCGCGGGCGACATCCAGGAATGGTGCCGGGTCCGGCCCCCGCAGGCAAGCGGCGGCGGGGCGCTACTCGGTCGAGACGCTCCCGCCGTCCGCGCGCAGCGCCGCATGCAGCGTGTGCCACGCGAGGTTCGCGCACTTCACCCGGGCGGGGAATCCCCGCACCCCGGCGAAGGCCGCGAGCTTGCCGAGCGCCTGGGGGTCCGCCGGCGCCGCGGGGTCCACCACCATGTCGTGGAAGGCGGTGAAGAGGCGCTCCGCCTCCTCGACCCTCTTGCCGACGACGGCGCCGGTCATGAGCGACGCGGACGCGGTGGAGATCGCGCAGCCGGCGCCCTCGAACCCGATGTCGCGGATCACGCCGCCCTCGACGTCCACGAACACGGTGATGCGATCGCCGCAGAGCGGATTGTCGCCGGCGGCCTCGTGGGTGTGGTGCGCCGGGCGCCCGCGGTGCCGCGGATGCCGGTTGTGGTCGACGATGACCTGCTGGTAGAGGTCGCGGAGCTCCGGCATCAGCCGAGAACCTCCCGGACGCGGGCCACCGCGCCCGCGAGCACGTCCACTTCGGCGTGCGTGTTGTACAAGGCGAACGACGCGCGCGCCGTCGCCGGGATCCCGAAGAACTCCATCACCGGCTGCGCGCAGTGGTGGCCGGTGCGCAGCGCGACGCCCTCCTGGTCCACGATCGTGCCGACGTCGTGCGCGTGCGCACCCTCGAGCACGAACGAGACGACGCCCACCTTCTCCGCGGCCGTCCCGACGATCCGCAGCCCCGGCACCGCCGTCAGCGCCTGGGTCGCGTGCGCGAGGAGCTCCGCCTCGTGAGCCATGACCGCGTCCCAGTCGAGCGCCGTGACGTATTCCAGCGCCGCCGCCATCCCGACCGCACCGGCGATGTTCGGCGTCCCCGCCTCAAAGCGCGCCGGCGGCGGGGCGTAGGTCGTGCCCGCGAAGCTCACCGAGCGGATCATATCGCCACCGCCCTGGTACGGGGGCATCGCCTCGAGGTGCTCCAGCCGCCCGTACAGGAAGCCGATGCCCGTCGGTCCGAACACCTTGTGGCCCGACGCCGCGTAGAAGTCGCAGCCGAGGTCGCGGACGTCCACCCGCAGGTGGGGGAGCGCCTGCGCCCCGTCCACCAGCACCGGGATCCCCTTCGCGTGGGCCCGCGCGACGATCTCCTTCACCGGGTTCACAGTGCCGAGGGCGTTCGAGACATGCCCCACCGCCACCATCCGCGTCCGCGGCCCGAGGAGCGCGTCGAGGCCGTCGAGCACCAGCTCGCCCCGCTCGTTCATCGGGATGACCCGCAGCCGCGCCCCACGCTCCGCACAGACCATCTGCCACGGGACGATGTTCGAGTGGTGCTCCATCGCGGAGACGAGGACCTCATCGTCCGGCGCGAGGCGCGGCTTGCAGAAGCTCTGCGCGACGAGGTTCACGCCCTCGGTGGTGCCGCGCACGAACACGATCTCGCGGTCATCCGCCGCGTTCACGAACCGCGCCGTGCGGATCCGTGCGCCCTCATACAGCCGCGTGGCCCGCTCGCAGAGGTCGTACACGCCGCGGTGGATGTTCGCGTTGTCCTCGGAGTAGAACCGGCTGATCGCGTCGATCACCTGGCGCGGCTTCTGCGTCGTCGCCGCGTTGTCGAGGTAGATGAGCGGCCGGCCGTCGGCCACGGTCTGGTGGAGCAGGGGGAAGTCCGCCCGCACGCGCTCCACGTCAAAGCGCGTCCGCGCCGGGGCGCCAAGCGGGGCCCGTGCCGCGGCGGTCACCCGGCCGCCCCGCCGGCGCCGAGGAGCCGTGCGCGCACGATGCCGTCGAGCTGCGCGCGCAGCTCCGGCACCGCCATCCGGCCGAGGATCTCCGCGCCGAAGCCGTAGGTCACCAGCGCCCGGGCCTCCGTCGCGCCGAGGCCGCGGCTCTTGAGGTAGAAGAGCGCCTTCTCGTCGATCGGACCCATCGTCGCGCCGTGCGTGCACTTCACGTCGTCGGCGTAGATCTCCAGCTGCGGCTGGCTGTCGGCGCGCGCCTCTTCCGAGAGGAGGAGGTTGTTGTTGGTCTGCTTGGAGTCGGTGCGCTGCGCCCCGGGGCGCACGATGATCCGCCCGTTGAACACGCCGTGCGCACGGCCATCCAGTACGCCGTTGAAGTACTCGTGGCTCTCCGCGTGCGGCCGCGCGTGGTCGATCACCGTGTGGTGGTCCAGGTGCTGGGAGCCCTCCCCCAGGTAGAGCCCGTTCAGCAGGCAGGTCGAGCCCTCGCCGTCGAGCACCGCTGTCAGGTCGTGGCGCGCGAGCGCCGCGCCGAACGCCACCGGGTGCACGTGGACGACGCTGTCCCGGCCCTGGCGCGTGTGCGTGGCGGCCACGTGAAAGGCCTGGCGGCTCTCCCGCTGGATGCGGTACACCTCGGCCCGCGCACCCTCGGCCGCGATCACTTCCGTCACCGCGTTCGTGAAGTACCGCGCACCTTCGGCTCCCGCGTAGCTCTCGACCACCACGACCTTGGCCCGGCGCTCGGCCACGATCAGGGTGCGGGCGTGCGCCACGACGGGCTCCGCCTCGTCCGTCGCCAGGAACAGGACCTGCAGCGGCTCGGCCACGGCGGTCCCCTCCGCGACGTGCACGTACGCGCCGTCGGCGAGGAACGCGGTGTTGAGGGCCGAGAACGCGCTTGCGGCGTCCGCCCCCGACGAGCCGAGATGCGCCTTCACCCGCTCTGGGTCGCGCGCGAGCGCGTCCGCGAGGCTCGTGACCGTGACGCCCGCGGCGAGGCCGGCCGTCGCCGAGAGCCTTGGTGCGAATCGCCCGTTGATGAACACGAGCCGGTGCCGGCCGGCGCCCGGCAGCAGGTACGCCGCCAGGTCCGCCTCCGCGGGTGCGCCCGCGCCGGCCCGCGCCAGCACGAACGGCGTCTCGAGGATCGGCGCCACGCTGGTGAGGCGCCATTCCTCGAGGTGCGTCGTCGGGAACCCCAGCTCCCCGAAGCGCGCGATGCCCCGGGCGCGGAGCGCCACCAGCCACGCCGGCGCGGCCTTGGCACCGTTGCCGGCGAACGCCCGGTGCGCCGCCAGGTAGTGGTCCGCCGCGGCCGCAGGACCGGCCATCACCGTGGCGCCCACGTCAGACCGCCGCCGCTTCCGGCCGGAGCCAGTCGTAGCCCCGCGCCTCGAGCTCGTGCGCCAGCTCCTTCCCGCCCGACTTCACGATCCGCCCGTCCGCCAGCACGTGGACGAAGTCCGGCGTGATGTAGTTGAGGAGGCGCTGGTAGTGCGTCACGATCAGCGTCGCGTTGTCGGGACGGCGCAGCCGGTTGACGGCGTTCGCCACCGTCTTCAGCGCGTCGATGTCGAGCCCCGAGTCGGTCTCGTCGAGGATCGCCAGCCGCGGCTCAAGCACCGCCATCTGGAGAATCTCGTTGCGCTTCTTCTCCCCGCCCGAGAAGCCGTCGTTGACCGGCCGGTTCATCATCTCGTCGCCCAGCTCCACGGCCTTCGCCTTCTCCTCGAGCACGCCGATGAAGTCGATCGGGTCGAGCTCCTCCAGGCCCCGGTGCTTCCGGATCGCGTTCAGCGCCGAGCGCAGGAAGTAGGCGTTCGTGATGCCCTTGATCTCGACCGGGTACTGGAACGCGAGGAACACCCCCTCGCGCGCCCGCTCCTCCGGGGCGAGGCCCAACAGGTCCTTCCCCTCGTAGGTGACGGTGCCGCCGGTCACGGTGTACGCGGGGTGCCCCGCCAGCACCTGGGCCAGCGTGCTCTTCCCCGAGCCGTTCGGCCCCATGATGGCGTGCACTTCGCCCGCTCGGATCGCAAGATCCACCCCGTGGAGGATCTCCGTCCCCTGCACCGACGCCCGCAATCCCCTGATCTCCAGCATGTCCGGTGCTCGCTCCCTCATGGTTAGCCGACGCTGCCTTCGAGGCTGATGCCGAGAAGGTTCTGCGCCTCCACGGCGAACTCCATCGGCAGCTCGCGGAAGACTTCCTTGCAGAACCCGTTGACGATCATCGAGACCGCGTCCTCCGCCGAGAGGCCGCGCTGCTTGCAGTAGAAGATCTGGTCCTCGCCGATCTTCGACGTGGACGCCTCGTGCTCCATGGTCGCGGTGCTGTTGCGCACGTCGATGTAGGGGAAGGTGTGCGCCCCGCACTGGTCGCCGATGAGCATCGAATCGCACTGCGAGTAGTTCCGTGCGCCCGTCGCGCCCTTGAGGATCTTCACCTGCCCGCGGTAGGTGTTCTGCCCGCGGCCAGCGGAGATGCCCTTCGAGACGATGGTGCTGCGCGTGTTCTTGCCGATGTGGATCATCTTGGTGCCGGTGTCCGCCTGCTGCCGGCCCGCCGTCACCGCGACCGAGTAGAACTCGCCGATCGAGTCGTCGCCCTGCAGGATGCACCCCGGGTACTTCCAGGTGATCGCCGAGCCGGTCTCCACCTGCGTCCACGAGATCTTCGCGGCCCGGCCCGCGCACCTCCCGCGCTTCGTTACGAAGTTGTAGATGCCACCCTTCCCCTCGGCGTCCCCCGGATACCAGTTCTGCACCGTCGAGTACTTGATCTCGGCGTGTTCGAGCGCCACCAGCTCGACAACCGCCGCGTGCAGCTGGTTCTCGTCGCGCATCGGCGCCGAGCACCCCTCGAGGTAGCTGACGTAGCTCCCCTCGTCCGCTACGATGAGCGTCCGCTCGAACTGCCCCGTCGAGGAAGCGTTGATGCGGAAGTACGTGGAGAGCTCGAGAGGACAGCGCACGCCCTTCGGGATGTACGCGAACGAGCCGTCGCTGAACACCGCGGCGTTCAACGCCGCGAAGAAGTTGTCCGAGGAGGGAACCACCGTGCCGAGGTACTGCTCGATGAGGTCCGGGTGCTCCCGCACTGCGTCGGAGAAGGAACAGAAGATGATCCCTTCCTTCGCCAGCGTCTCCTTGAAGGTGGTGCCGACCGACACGCTGTCGAAGACCGCGTCCACCGCGACCCCCGTCAGCCGCTTCTGCTCGCCCAGTGGGATGCCGAGCTTCTCGAACGTCTCGAGGAGCTTCGGATCCACCTGCTCGAGGCTCTCCCACTTCTTCTGCTGCCTGGGCGAGGAGTAGTAGCGGATCGCCTGGTAGTCGATGTCCGCGTACGTGACGTTCGCCCAGCGCGGCTCACGCATCGTCAGCCAGTGCCGGTACGCCTTCAGCCGCCACTCGAGGAGGAACGCAGGCTCGCCCTTCTTCGCCGAGATGAGGCGGATGACGTCCTCGTTGAGCCCCGGCGGGACGGTGTCCGCGTCGATGTCGGTGACGAAGCCGTACTTGTAGGGCTGCAGGACCTGGGACTCGATCGACGTCATGCCTGCGCTCCCGACGGCCGCGCGGACGCGTCCGGGGCGCCCTCCGCGACGGTGATCTCGTAGGTGCAGGCGTTCGAGCCCGCGGTGATGTGATCGCGCCGTTCCACCCCGGCGGCCAGGACGTCGGTCAGGAACCGCGCCTCCGCCGCGCAAATCTCCGGGTACCGCTGGGCCACGGCGCGGATGGCGCAGTTGTGCTCCGCCAGCGTGATCGCCCCGTTCTCCGTCTTCCACTCCGCCATGTAGCCTTCGTCCGAGAGCAGCCGCACCAGCCGCTGCAGCCGCATCTCGACCGGCAGGTCGGCCAGCTCCGTCTTGAGCTGCTCCGCCTGCGCCCGGAACCGCTCGGCGAACATCGCGCTGATCTCGCCCCGCCCCGCCCGCTCCTCGACCTGCTCCAGCAGCTCCGTGAGCGCGTCCTGGTAGCGGTTGGGGAAGAGCGCCGCGGCACGGTCGGTCAGCCGGTACGCATAGGTCGGCGCCCCGAGCCCTCGTTGCTCGCGCCCGTACACGACCAGCCCGTCCACCTCCAGCTCCTTGAGGTGGCGGCGGACCGCATTCGCCGAGACGCCGAATTCCGCGCTAAGCTCTTTTGCGGTAATCGGTTGGGTCTTCTTGATGGCCACGAGGATCTGGCCGCGCAGGCCGCGGTGTCCCGCGACCTCCACTCCATGCATCTCCATAGAGGAAATCGTACCCAGCGGCGCACCGAATGTCAACTTCGTGAATGTTTTTGTTGATTAATGCAGTTGGAGCGCCGCGGATCCCGCTGGGCCGAGGAGCGCCTGGAGTTCAGCCATGGTCGCTGCGGCCCTGCGGTGTTCGAGGAAGAAGGAACGGAGCGCGGTGCGGAAGGTGGCATCACCGACCGCCCGCCATGCCGCCTCGATGGCCGCGAGCGGCAGGTGCGCCGCCTCCGCGTCGCGGACCAATCGCTGGCGTGTCGAGTCGCCTTCGTTCGCGGCGTGCAGCAGGAGAACGGACCAGGCGGGGAGCGCGTCAGCGAGCCACGCTGCACCGGGACCGATGAAACGGACGGCCGATCCCCACCACGCCCGGGCCACGGCGACCCGGGCGGAGTCGTCAGACGCGGCCGGGTCCGCAAAGAGGGCGCTCCCCGCCGCATGGGGAAGCCGGACGTCCGCGAGGACGAAGTCCACCTCTTCGTCCGCGAGGCGTCCGAAGGCCGCGGAGAAGAACGTCCAGGCGTCGGCCACCACATCGGCGAGGGCGCCGGCGCGCATGGGCGGGAGAACGGAGTCGCTCTCCGCGCTCCACACACGCAGGGTGAGCAGGGGACCGGACCGGGCCGCGATGCGCCGCAGCCGGCCGATCACGAACGCCGGCTCGGGCGAAGGTTCGTCGGCCGCGATCCAGGTGATGCGCCTTCGGCCGGAGGCTGTGACGTCGGCGGCGAGTCGCCCGGCCGCGACCGCGGTGAACGCCTCGGGAAGGTCGAACCGAATGGTGTAGCGGGGCCTGGGCGTGTCCAGCGGCTGCTCGAGGGAGTCGGCCCAGGGCGCGACGTGCGGGAGCCAGTCGGCCAAGCCGCGCACCCGCGCATCCGAGACGGCGATGCCCCCGGTCACCCCCTCCAGGGCCGCGACGTGGAAGGCGACCGTCACTGCCGTCGCGGCCAGCGGGGCCACCGGCTGCGGGAGAAGGACCGCCGTGACGGCGGTGCCGCGCCGCACGGCGAGCGACTGGCCGGTGGAGCTCCGCACCCCGTCGAGGTCGAAGGGCCAGCCTACCGCCACGAAAAGCGAGTCCCTTGGCCGCACGTCCTCGTTCACGATCTCAATGCGCACGGCGAAGTCTGCCCGCGGCACAGTGGGGTCGAAGCGGACCACCGCCTCGTAGGCGCGAGGCCGCCACGGGGAGCCCGCGAGCGCGCGGTTCGCATCGGCGGCGAGGCGTGCGGCCTCGGCGGGAGGCGGGGGCGCGGGAGCCGGGGCGGGGGCCGCGGGCGCGGTGTCCGCGGGGGCGCGGATCGCGAGGCCGTCGAAGACGCGCTGGTAACCGGCGGCGATCGAGTCGCGGGGGAGCCCGCGCGGGTAGCGGAACTGCACGATGATGAGGTCGCTTCCGCGGGCGATGAAGTACTCCTCCACGTCCAGGGCGAGGCGGCTCACCGCGCCGCTCATCACCACATGGATGGCGGGCAGCCCGGCGACGGTGAGGGAGTCCCTCGTGAGGACCCTGAAGGTGCGGCCGAGGGTGGGCTGCCACGTGGTCCGGACGCGCTGGTCGGCGACATCGCCGAGCGGCACCGGCCGGTCGAAGGAGGTGAGCACGAGCGCACCCCAGAGTTGCTCGCGAAGGGGAGCGTCGCGCGGATGGAAGAGCACGGTGATCGTCTCCCGCGAGCCGCCGGGGGAGAACACCCAGTCGGGGAACGGGCGTGGGATGGCGACGCCGAACGCCTCGTTGCGGTACACGGGGACATCCAGCGTCCCGGTGTCCTGCGGCACGGTGGCGGCGACGAGGATGCAGAGGGCCGCGGCGATCACCCCACGATGCTACCGCGCCGCGAGCGGGCGCGCCACGCCGCGCGGACCGTGCGGGGGCGCCAGGCGCGGGTTAGCTTGGGCGCGTGGCCCTGCTCGCGCTGCGCGACGTGACGAAGCGGTACCCCGGTGTCACCGCCCTCGATGCGGTCAGTCTGGAGGTTGAGGCGGGGACGGTGCACGCGCTGGTCGGCGAGAACGGGGCGGGGAAGTCCACGCTCCTCAAGATCCTCGCGGGCGCCGAGCGCGCGGACGGCGGCACGGTGGCACTGGACGGCACGGTCCTCCGCCTGACGAGTCCGCGCGACGGTCTGCGGTGCGGCATCACCGTCATCTACCAGGAATTCGCGCTCGTCCCCTCCCTCGGCGCCGACGCCAACATCTTCCTCGGGATGGAGCCGATGCGCCACGGTCTCCTCGACGGGGCGGCGGCCCGGCGCGACGCCGCTCGGGCCCTCGGCGAACTCGGCGCGACCTTCGACCCGTCCACGCCTGTCAGCAGGCTCTCCACGGCCGAGTGCCAGCTCGTCGAGTTGGCGCGCGCCCTGGTGCGCGACGCCCGGGTGATCGCGCTCGACGAGCCGACGGCCGCGCTCTCCACTCGGGAGACCGCACACCTCTTCTCCCAGATGCGACGCATGGCGGAGCGCGGGCTGGCCGTGATCTTCGTCTCGCACCGCCTCGAGGAGGTGCGCGCCGTCTCCTCCACCGTCACGGTGCTGCGCGATGGGCGGCGCGTGTGGACCGGGCCGACCGCCACGATCGACGAGCCGGCGCTGATCCGGCACATGGTGGGGCGGGACGTGGAGTACGAGCGGCTGGCCGCGCAGGGCGGCCGCGGTGCCGGGACGGGCGGCACGGACGGCCCGGTGGCGCTCGAAGTGCGGGGCCTCACGCGGCGGCCGCGGTTCGCGGGCGTCTCGTTCACGCTCCGGCGGGGCGAGATCGTGGGGCTCGCCGGCCTGGTGGGTGCGGGGCGCACCGAGCTGGCGCGCTGCCTCGCGGGCGCCGACGCGTGGAGCGCGGGTGAGGTCGTCCTCGGCGGGCGTCCCTTCCGTCCGCGCACGCCGGCGGACGCCATCGCCCGCGGGGTGGCCTACGTCCCCGAGGACCGGAAGACCCAGGGGCTAGTCCTGGGTCTCCTGGTGCGGGAGAACACCACGCTGCCGTCGCTACGACGCTTCACGCGGCTGGGTGTGCTCCAGCTCGGGGCGGAGCGGGACGCCGCGGCCGCGCAGATCGCCGCGGTGGAACTCGCCCCCGACACGCTCGAGCGGCCGGCCGGCACGCTCTCCGGAGGGAACCAGCAGAAGGTCGTGCTGGCGAAGTGGCTCCTCGCCAACGCCGATGTCCTCATCGTGGACGAGCCGACGCGCGGCGTGGACGTGGCGGCGAAGATCGAGATCCACCGGCAGCTGCGCGCGCTCGCGGATCGGGGGAAGGCGGTTCTGGTGATCTCGTCCGAGCTGCCGGAGGTGCTGGCGCTGGCGGACCGCGTCCTCGTTATGCGCGCGGGACGGCTGTCGGCGACGTTCGAGGCTGCGGAGGCCACGCCGGAGCGGGTGCTCGCCGCGGCGCTGCCCGAAGGACACGCCGCATGAGCGCTCCCGCGCCCGCCGCCGCGGCGAAGCCGGTCCGCCGGGCACCGCCGCCGCTGGCGCGGTTCGGCGTCCCCCTCGCGCTCGCCGCGATGGCGGTCGCCGGAACGGTCCTGATCCCCGGCTTCGCCAGCGCCGCCAATCTGACGACCATCCTCCTCCACGCGTCCATCAACGCGATCCTCGCGCTCGGCATGACGTTCGTGATCGTGACCGCGGGGATCGACCTCTCGGTCGGCTCGATCGTCGCGCTGGGCGGCGTGCTCGCGGCCAAGACGCTCACCAGCACGGCGCTCCTGGGCGCCGTCGGGCCGGTTGGGTCGGCGCTCCTCGCCGTCGTCGTAGGGCTCGGCGTCGGCGCGGCGATCGGGATCCTGAACGGCGGCGCCGTGGCCTACCTGCGCGTCGCGCCGTTCATCGTCACCCTGGCCACGATGACGATCGCCCGCGGCGCCGCGCGCCTCGTGACCGGCGGCGTGCCGGTCGGGTACCCCGATCCGGGCGACGCCGCCTACGCCGGGAAGGTCGCGGCGCTCGACGTACTCCACGGCCTCGGTGGCGGCCGCCTTCCGGTGCCCGGGCTCCCCGGCGGGTTCCCCGTCCCCGCGCTGGTGATGCTGCTGGTGATCGCTTTGGGCGCGTTCGTGCTGACGCGGACCCGGTTCGGCCGCTACGTCTACGCGGTGGGCGGCAACGAGGAAGCGTCGCGCCTCTCCGGCGTGCCGGTGCCGTTCGTGAAGCTCGCGGTGTACGCGATCTCCGGCGCCTGTTCCGGGCTCGCCGCGATCCTCCTCCTCGGGCAGCTGCGCTCGGGCGGCCCCGACGCCGGCACCTTCTACGAGCTGAACGCCATCGCGGCCGCGGTGATCGGCGGGACCTCACTCCTCGGCGGCACCGGCACCGCTTGGGGCACGCTGATCGGCGCGCTCCTCCTCGGCGTCCTCAACAACGCCCTCGATCTCCTCGGCGTGCAGGCGTTCTGGCAGGAGATCGCCAAGGGGGGCATCATCCTTCTCGCCGTGCTCTTCGATGTCTGGGTCACCCGCACCAGCGCGGCAGCAGCCACGAAGACGTAGCAGAGAGGCAGGTCCGCATGAGCATCCGTCGCGCCCTCGTCGTCGCCGGCCTCGGCCTCCTGGCCGCCGGCGCGCTCCCCGCCCAGGACCTCGCCATCCGCTCCTGGCTGGTGCGCGGCCCGATCCCCGCCGAGCCGGAGCTGGCCGGCCTGCTGCGCGACTACGCTGGGGGCGAGGACCGCCTCCTCCCCGACTCGGGCGACGTCGTCGCCGGCGACGCCTTCCTCCCGGCGTCCGCGGATTCCCTGGGGCGCATCAACCTGGTGGCGCTCCTGCGGACCGGGACGGACCACGCGATCGCCTACGCGCACACCTACGTCTGGTCGCCGACCGACCGCACGCTGCTGCTGGTGATGGACAGCGACGACGACATCGTGGCGTACGTGAACGGCCAGCGCGTGTGGGTGGACTTCGTGGCGCGCGGGGTGGGCACGGGCCGCGACACCGCGACGGTGCGATTCGCCGCCGGCTGGAACAGCGTGCTCCTCAAACCCGCCAACCGCACCGGGGGCTTCGACGTGCTGGGACGCCTCGCGGCCATCCCGGGCATCGGCTCCCTCGACGGCGTGCACACGCAGTCGCGCCGTCCCGCCGAGGTGCGCCCCGGCAGCCACAACTATCCGTCGGCGACGGTCACGGTATCGCCGCTGCGCCTCGAGGGCCCACTCACCTGGACCGGTGGCCAGCTCGATCTCGGCGCCAGCGCCGAAGTGACGGCGTGGGGCCGCGACACGCTGCGCGGCGCGAGCATCCGGTTCGTCCAGGGCACTGCCGCCTGGACGGGCGATTCGGTCGCGGTCCTTCCCCCTGGCGTCCCGACGCCGGTGCGGCTACGCCCCACCCTCGAGGAATTGCGCAACGCGTCGCTTGGCGCCAGCCCGCTGCGTGCCGCGATCTCCTGGACCGGCGCGAACGCCTCGCCGGCGGCCCCGGTGCGCCCAGCTCCCGGCCAGCCGGCCCCTGCGGCGGCGCCTCCCGGCATCGAGACCACAGTGAGCGTGGACGCCGGCCGGCTCCTTCAGCTCGCCGGCTCCCGCCTCGCGCTTGGCTCGTGGCTCGCCGACTCGAGCGGCGGCCACCGGCACTTCCAGGTCCGGCTCATCGTGCCCGTCTCACTCGCCGGGCAGAAGATGGACCTCCTGGCGCCGGAGTTCGGCGCGGGGGCCACTTACCTCGTGGGCGGCGCGGCGCGCGCGTGGCGGGCGGGTGCGGTCGAGTTGTGCGCGCCGTGCCGCGGCGGCGACACGATCCGCGTCGCGATCACGCTCGAGCCGGGCCGCGCCTGGTGGACGCTGCCGACGGCCCGCGCGAGGGACGCTGGCTACGCCGAGTACGCGGTGGGCTACGGCTACGCCCGTGCGCTCGCCGGTCGCGCGCCGGACATCGCGCCACCCGACGCGCGCGCGTGGCTCGCGGCGCTCGGCGAGAGGGATGGCGGCGACTACGCCGCGCTCCAGGCCCGCTACCAGGGCGCCTATGCCCCGCTCAGCGCGATGATCCGGCAGGACACGCTCCACCTCGTCGGCAACTCGCACATCGACGCCGCCTGGCTCTGGCCGTGGAGCGAGACCGAAGAGGTGATCCGCAACACCTGGCGGACCTCCCTCAAGCTCGCGGCGATGTTCCCCGGCTACGTCTTCACGGGCAGCTCGGGCGCGTTCTACGACTATCTCGACCGCGAGGTGCCGAGTCTTGCCGACTCGATCCGGCGCGCGGTGCAGGCGGGGCAGTGGGCCACGGTCGGCGGGATGTGGATCGAACCGGATCTCAATTCGCCGTCGGGCGAGTCTCTTGTGCGGCAGGGACTCTACGGCCAGCGGTACTTCCAGCAGCACTACGGCGCGCGCTCGACCGTCTCGTGGATCCCGGATTCGTTCGGGTTCCCGTGGACCCTGCCGCAGATCTTCCGGCAGCTCGGCTTCGACGCCTTTGTCACGCAGAAGATCCGCTGGAACGACTCCACGGTGCTCCGCTACAACGCCTTCTTCTGGGAGGGCCGCGACGGCACCCGGATCTTCAGCTACAACCCGTACGGCTACACCCACGACCTCGACCCCGCAGACCTGGTGCACCAGCGGCTCGAGGACCGCCAGCGCACCGGCGGCCACCACCAGGTCGTGCTCTACGGGGTGGGTGACCACGGCGGCGGGCCGACCATCGAGATGCTGCAGCGGGCCGAGGACCTGCGACGCGTGCCGACCTTCCCGGCGATGCGCTACGCCTTCCCCGACAGCGCGCTCGCGACGGTGCGCCACGCCCTCGGCGACTCCGCCTTCGCGGTCTGGCACGACGAGCTGTACCTCGAGTACCACCGCGGCACCTACACCACGCAGGCGCGGCAGAAATGGTCGCTGGCGCGCAGTGAAGCGCTCCTTCGCACCACGGAGGCGCTGGCGGCCGTGGACACCGCGGCCTACCCACGCCGCCCCTTGGAGGCCGCGTGGCGGCGAGTCCTCTTCAACCAGTTCCACGACGTCCTCCCCGGCTCGGGGATCCACCAGATCTATCTCGACGCGAACGCGCAGTACGACACGGCGTGGACGCTGCTGGACACGCTGGCGCAGCGGGGTTTCGCGGATCTGCGCGCGAGGATGGACACGCGCGGAGGCGGCCGCGGCGCCGTGCCGGTCGTGGTGTTCAACCCGCTCACCTGGCCGCGGACGGCGTTCGTGCGGGTCGCGCGCGCGGACGGGGACACAATCCTCCTCGCGGCACGCGACGTCCCCGCGCTCGGCGCGAAGGTGTTCCAGGTGCCGCGCGCGGGGGTGCCTCCGCTCGGGAGCGCGCTCCCGGCGCCCACGGCGGGGCCGACCTGGATCGAGAACGCCTACCTGCGGGTCGAGGTGGACACGGCGACGGGCATCATCGCGCGGCTCTACGACAAGCGCGCGCGCCGCGAGGTGCTCGCCCCCGGTGCGCGCGGCAACGTCCTGCAGGTCTTCGGCGACCTCCCGCGCACCTGGGACGCGTGGGACATCGGCTACACCGGCGAGCAGTGGGAGGTGACCGAGACGGCGCACGTCACCCGGAGCGCCGATGCCGCCGAGGCGCGCCTCGGCTTCACCCGCCACTGGGGCGCCTCGACGCTCGCGCAGACGCTCGTCCTCGGCCGGGAGAGCCCATTCCTCGAGGTGCGGAACGAGGCCGACTGGCACGAGACCCACAGGCTCCTCAAGGTGGGCTTCACGCTGGGCGTGCGGGCCGACTCCGCCACCTTCGCCATCCCCTACGGCACGATCGGCCGGTCGGGGACGCCGCGGACACAGGCGGAACGGGCCAAGTACGAGGTGCCGGGGCAGCGCTGGGCCGACGTCTCCGACTCGGCCTTCGGCGTCAGCATCGTCACCGACAGCAAGTACGGGTGGGACTACCACGGCAACGTGCTGCGGCTCTCGCTGCTGCGCTCGCCGGTGTGGCCCGACTCCATCGCCGACCGCGGGCACCACGCCTTTCGCTTCCTCGTCTACCCGCACGCCGGAGACTGGCGCGCGGCGGGGACGGTGCGCCGGGCCGCGGAGATCACGGCACCGCTGGTGGCCGGCCCCGAGGCCGCACACGCGGGCGCGCTGGGCCGCACCACCAGCTTCGCGTCGGTGGACGTGCCCGGCGTCGAGCTCTCCTGGGTGAAACGCGCCGAGGACTCCGACGCGCTGGTGCTGCGCCTGGTCGAGTGGGAGGGCCGGGCCGAGACCGCCACCGTGACGCTACGCGCACCGATCCGCGCCGCGCACCGTGCTAACCTGCTGGAGGACCCCGGCGCGGCGATCCCCGCCACGGGGCGGGCCTTCCGCCTCGCCCTCCGGCCCTACGAGATCGCGACCGTGCTCGTCGAGCCGGTCCGCTGACAGGAGCGCCTTCGTGCCAATCCGCACCCGCCCCGCCGCCCGCGCCGCCCGGCTCGCAGCCGCCGCCTTCCTCGCCGCGGCCGCTCTCGGCGGCTGCGCGAAGAAGGCCGCGACCACGCGCCCCCAGGTGGGCGTCACCCTCCTCACCGAGGCGCACGTCTTCTACCAGGACCTGAAGCGCGGGATGCAGCAGGCCGCCGACAGCCTCGGCGTGGACCTGCACATCGTCGCCGGGGAGTGGGACCTCGCCCGCCAGACGTCGCAGGTCGAGAACTTCATCACACAGGGGATGGACGCGATCGTCATCGCGCCGGTGGATTCGCGCGGCATCGTGAGCGCGGTCGAGGAGGCGAACCACGCGAAGATCCCCGTCTTCACCGCCGACATCGCGGCGGCGGGGGGCGACGTGACCGCGCACATCGCCTCCGACAACGCGCAGGGCGGGCGGCTGGTGGGCGAGTTCCTCGCGCGCCGCCTGGGCGGCCGGGGGAAGGTGGCGATCCTCGACCAGCCGACGGTGATGTCGGTCGTGGACCGGGTCCGGGGGTTCCGCGGGGCGCTGGCCCGCTACCCCGGCATCACAATCGTGGCCGCGCCCGCGGTGGAGCGCGGATTGCGCGAGGTCGCCAAACAGAAGACCGACAACCTCCTCCAGTCGCACCCCGACCTCACCGCCATCTTCGGGAGCAACGACGACTGCGCGCTGGGCGCCCTCGCCTCGATCCGCGCGACGGGAAAGAGCGGGATCGTGATCGTCGGGTTCGACGCGACGCCGGAGGCGCAGGCTGCGATCCGCGAAGGGTCGCCCCTCCTCGCCGACGCGATCCAGTATCCGCTGGCGATCGGCCGGAGGACCGTCGAGGCGATCGTGGCGCGGCTTCACGGCCGGGCGGTGCCCCGGCTGATCCCGATCGCCGTCGGCATCGTGGACCGGGACTCGCTGGCCGCCGCCCCCGCGACGCCGGCACACTAAGGCGGCGGTCGGCGGCTTGCCCGACGGCGGCCGGCCCCTAGATTGCGCGGATGACAGGGGTGCCCGCCCCGGCGGGCTGAGATCACACCCTTCGAACCTGACCCGGTTCGTACCGGCGTAGGGAGTCACCCTCAGGTCAAGGACGCCTTCGCCGCGGACCCCTGCCGCGGCGAAGGCGTTCGCCTTGCCCAGGAGCCGCTCCAGCATGCCCGCCACCGTCACGCAGATGCACTTCGCCCGGCTCGGCGAGACCACCGACGCCATGCGCACCGTCGCGGAGCGGGAGGGCCTCTCCCCCGACGTGATCCGCGCCGAGGTCGCCCGCGGCCGCCTCGTCATCCCGGCGAACGTCCGGCACCTCGCGGGGCGCCTCGTGCCGATGGGGATCGGCACCGTGGCGAGCGTGAAGATCAACGCCAACATCGGCAATTCGGCGGTGACATCCGATATCGCGGGGGAACTGTGCAAGCTCGCCCTGGCGGTGCGCTACGGGGCCGACACGGTGATGGACCTCTCGACCGGCGGCGGGATCGACGAGATCCGCGCAGCCATCCTCGCGGCGAGCACGGTGCCGATCGGGACGGTACCGATCTACCAGACGATCCTCGCCGTGGACGACCTCGCGGCGCTGACGCCGCAGATGCTCCTCGACAACATCGAGCACCAGGCACGGCAGGGCGTGGACTACGTCACCGTCCACTGTGGCGTCCTGCGCTCGCACGTGCCGCTGGCGATGCGGCGCGTGACGGGCATCGTGAGCCGAGGTGGCGCGCTGATGGCGGGCTGGATGACGGCGCGCGGGGAGGAGAACCCGCTCTACACGCACTACGACGAGCTCCTCGAGATCGTGGCGGCGTACGACGTCACCCTTTCCCTCGGCGACGGCCTACGCCCCGGTTCGCTCGCCGACGCGTCCGACGAGGCGCAGTTCGCGGAGCTGCGGACCCTGGGCGAGCTGGTCGAGCGCGCGTGGCGGCGCGACGTGCAGGTCATGGTCGAGGGGCCCGGGCACATCCCGATGCACCAGATCGAGATGAACGTGCGGATGGAGCAGGAGATCTGCCGCGAAGCCCCCTTCTACACCCTGGGGCCGCTCGTCACCGACATCGCGCCCGCGTACGACCACATCACCAGCGCCATCGGGGCGGCGATGATCGGCTGGTTCGGGGCCTCCATGCTCTGCTACGTGACCCCCAAGGAGCACCTCGGCCTGCCCGACGCCGAGGACGTCCGCCAGGGGGTGATCGCCTACAAGATCGCCGCGCACGCCGCCGACATCGCCCGCGGCCGCCCCGGCGCGCGGGACCGCGACGACGCGCTCAGCCGCGCACGGTTCGCCTTCGACTGGGAGACCCAGTTCGCCCTTTCCCTCGACCCCGAGCGCGCCCGCGAGTACCACGACGCCACACTTCCCGCCGAGTACTTCAAGTCGGCGGAATTCTGCTCGATGTGCGGCCCGAAATTCTGCTCGATGCACCTGACCCGGGACCTGCAGCGCGCGGCCGCCGCCACCGACTGACCGCCGGCCCGGCGGTGACGATCCGGTGACGCGCCCCGCCTAGTTTGGCCCCGCGGTCGAGCCGCGAGGCCGCGCGAGCGAAGCGGCGGACGGCCCTCTCCGGAACCTCGGGGAGGGCCGCCCTCACCTCCGGCCCCGCGGCGCGCTCTTTGCGGATGTCCCCCGCGGACGCACTTGACAGTGCGGAAGGCCGAGAGCCAATCTTCGCGGACCTGAGCCGTACCGAGCCCGCCGTACTTGGAGGAGCCTTCGATGCCGTACATAGTCTGTGAGCCGTGCATCAACGTGAAGGACAAAGCCTGCGTCGAGGTCTGCCCCGTCGACTGCTTCTACGAAGACGAGAAGATGCTCTACATCCACCCCGACGAGTGCATCGACTGCGGGGCGTGCGAGCCGGAGTGCCCGGTGAGCGCGATCTTCCCCGAGGAGGATGTTCCGCCGCAGTGGAAGGACTTCATCGCGCTGAACAAGGACATCTTCCAGGGCCCGAACCCGCCCGGCAAACCGACGAAGAAGGAGCACTAGGCGCCGCGCGCCACGCGGCCCTGACGCACCGAAGCCCCGGGGGCGCGCCCCCGGGGCTTCGTCGTCTCCGGCCCGCACCGGCGCGTGCCGCTCACCCTCCTCGGCCGCGCCCTTCCTTCCCCGCCACGTCGCGCAGCCCGTCCACCACGGTGCGCATGTCCTGCTGAATACGGTCGAGTTCGTGCGCCGCCCGCGCACGGTCCATCTCGCCGGACGCCACGCGGACCGCGATGCGGTTGAGTTGCCTCCCCTTCTCCAGCAGGTCGTCGAGGAGGGCGCGCAGCGCGAAGTAGCGGCGCCTCTCGTCGAACGACACCTTGAGCCGCCGGAGTATCTCCTCGTGCGGCAGGGCGCGCGCCTGGCTGAGCACGTCCTCCGCGGAGGAGCTGACGATCTCCTCCTTGTCCCACACCTCCGTGCCGCCTCGCTCGGAGAACCAGAGCCGACCGCGCCACCACGTCCCGTCGTCGAAGCGCAGCCGGATCATCACCCGCCACTGGAACCCCTCGGCGTTGAAGTAGCCGATGAACCCCTGGCGGTTGACGTCCCCCGGCGCGTCGGGGCCGCCCTCGGGGGGCTGGCCCGTCGCGCCCGAGCGGCGCAGGCCCTCCGGCGTGTTGCGGTTCACCGGACGCGGTCCCTCGCGTGCTCGAGGAACTCCGCCATCACCCGGCTCACCGCGGTCGGCGCCTCCAGCGGCGCGAGGTGCCCCGCGCCGGAGATCACCGTCATCGCGGCCGAGGGGATCGCTCCGGTGAGCGCCTTCGCCACCGACGGCGGGCACAGTTCGTCCTCCTGCCCCACCACCACCAGCGCCGGCACGTCGATCGACGGCAGGAGCGGTGTGGAGTCGGCGCGGTCTCTCATGGCGCGCAGCGCGCCGACCATCCCGGCGACGGGGGTGCGTGCCATCATCTCCCGCACCTGCTCGACGAGGAGCGGCTGGGTCTGCTGCGTGGATCGGCCGAGCACGCGCGGGAGCATGCGCTCCGCGACGGCGCGCGCGCCCTCCGCCTGGGCAAGCTGGATCATCGCGTCGCGCCCTGCGCGTCCCTCCGCGCTGTCCGCGTCGGCGCGGGTGTCCACAAGCACCACCCCCGCGACCCGGTCCCGATGGCGCCGCAGCATCTCGAACACCACGTAGCCGCCCATCGAGAGGCCCGCCACCACGGCCCGCGCGATCCCGAGCCGGTCGAGCAGCCGCACGAGGTCGTCAGCGTAGGTCGCCATCACGTAGCCCTCGGCCGGCGCGTCGGAGGCCCCCATGCCGCGCAGGTCGGGCGCGATGCGCCGCCAGCCGGAGAGCGTCGCCACCTGGTGCGCCCAGAGCGTCCGGTCGAGTGGGAAGCCGTGCACCAGTAGGAGCGCCGGGCCGTCGCCGCGGATGTCCGCCGCCAAGGTGACGTCGCTGACGTCGTAGCGCGCCATCTCCCCCGGCCTCGTGGACACGCGGCCCCCGAACACTGCCGCGACCTCTTCGGGTACCGCCACCGGCCGTCCAGCGGCGTCGATCATCACGAACGTCAGCTGCGCCTCGGCGAGCAGTTCCCCATCGGCGCCACGCACCGCGCGTTGCGACAGCGCGACCGACGTGCGCCCGAGCTTCTCAAGGCGCAGGTCCACCGTGAGGACGTCGCCGGGGAACGCCGGCTTGTGGAACTCCACGCTCGCGCGCCGCACTGCCGGCCACACGCCATGGCGCCGGAACAGGTCCGAGCCGGGACCGCGCGCCAGCGCCTCCCACCGGGCACGCTCGAAGACGGTGAGGTACGCGGCCTCGTTCAGGTGGCCATACGCGTCGCACTCGTACGGATAGACGGTGATCTCGACGGGGGGCAGTCGGCTCACGGGCTCGCTGGGTCTGGTCGGGAGTGGAGGGGCGGCGCCGCCGCCGGAACCCCTTAACTTAATGCCGCGCCCTCCGGCCGCGCACCTCTGCGGCACACCCCTCCCGGGCCGGACGGAGACTCCCCTGCGCCACAGGATCACCGGCCGCGAGGCGCGAGGTGGTATGCGCCAACCGGTCGCTGTAAAGTAAATGTCGTGTTGATGTGTCGATGATGCATGTCACTGTCTTTACACTAACACGCCAGAAACATCACATTATCGACAAACGGAAGTACTCTGCAGGTGGATAGGTGGACAAGTCCCCTCTCGCGCAGTTGCGTCGGCCGGTCCGACGGGGCAACCTTCTAGCCGCCGATGGTCAACGTGCTCCAGCGCCGCACCGCGCATCGCTATGTGAAGTCCCCCGCTGAGCTTGCCACACTGGTCAAGCGACTGGGGCGGGAGACGGAGCTCGCGGTGGACACCGAGGCGGCGAGCTTCCACCGGTTCATCGATCGCATCTACCTCATCCAGATCTCGACCCACCATGAGAACGCCATCATCGACCCCCTGACCGTGGGCGACGTGGCGGCGCTCGGGGCGCTTCTCGCCGACCCTGCGATCGAGGTGGTCTTCCACGATGCCGACTACGACCTGAGGATCCTCGACCGCGACTACGGGATGCGGGCGCGGAAGCTGTTCGACACCCGGGTGGCCGCACAGCTCTTGGGTGAGCCCGCGGTCGGGCTCGCGGCGCTGCTCGAGAAGTACCTGGGGGTGCGGCTCGACAAGAAGTACCAGCGGGCCGATTGGTCGCGGCGGCCGCTGCCGCGCGAGATGCTGGAGTATGCCGCGCTCGACACGCAGCATCTCCTTCCGCTGCGCGACCGGCTGCGCGCCGAGCTCGACGCCAAAGGGCGCATGGCGTGGGCGGAGGAGGAGTTCGCGCGCATGGAGGGGGTGCGCTGGACGCCGGCGGCGACGAACGGCGATGCGGCACTGCGCCTCAAGGGGGCGCGTGCGCTCTCGCGCCGCGGCCTGGCGGTGCTCCAGCATCTGTGGCGCTGGCGTGAGTCGGTGGCCGCGGAACTGGACCGCGCGAGCTTCCGGGTGCTCTCGAACGAAGCGCTGCTCTCGGCCGCCGACGCGGCCCCGCGGAGCGCCGAGGCCCTGGAGGCCATCCGCGGCGTCTCGGAGCGACTCCTCGAGACCCGGGGAGACGCGATCCTCGCGGCGATCGAACGCGGACTGGCCGTACCGGACCGGGATCTCCCGCGGTTCCCGCGCGGCGAGCGGCGGGTCAGCGATCCCGCGTTCGACCGGCGCGTCGAGCGGCTCAAGACCACACGGAACGCGGCGGCGGCGAGCCTCGGCCTCGACCCCGGCGTGCTCTGCCCGAAAGGAACGCTCGAGGCGGTGGCGCGGGCCCGGCCATCGTCAGCGGGAGGGCTCGGCGAGATCCCCGAGGTGCGCAGGTGGCAGGTCGAACTGCTCGGCGGGGACTTCCTGAAGGCGATGAGCGACTAGGAGAGGCCCAGGTAGGCCCGGACCTTGGGATCGATCCGCTCCGGCGTCCAGTAGGGCGACCACACCAACTCGACATCCGCCGCCGTCACCCCGTCCATCCCTTCGAGCGCCTTCTGGGCGTCGGAGATGATCTCCGCGCCGGAGGGGCAGCCGGGAGAGGTCAGCGTCATCTGGACGTGCACGTCGCCGCCGTCCACCGCGATCTCGTAGACGAGGCCGAGGTCGATGATGCTCAGGTTCAGCTCCGGGTCCTTCACTTTCCGCAGCGCTGTCCGGACGGCCTCTTCGTTCACCATCGTCCTCTTCCCTCCTTGTGTCTATCGCGGCTCACCCGCGGAACGCGCGCACGCCCTCGCGCGACCGGCCGGGAGCGGCCGGCCGGCCCCGGTCCGTGCGAGCTACCCCCAGATGCCGGGGATGTGCGCAGCGCAGTCCGGGCAGGTGCCCGCGCGCGTGACCCGCTGCTGCAGGATCGTGTAGCCGTAGCGCTCCACGAGCAGCCCGCCGCACCCGGGGCACCAGGTGTGCTCCCAGCGCCCGACCCGCCCCGGGAGGTTGCCGGCGTACACGAACTGCAGACCGACCTCCCGGCCCGTCTCACAGGCGCGGACGAGATCCTCGGCCGTGGTGTTCCGCCGATCGGTCATCCGGTAGTCCTGGTGGAACGCCGTCACGTGCCAAGGGATGTCCGGCGAGACGGCCGCGACCGCCTCCGCCATCCTGCGCACGGCATCCCCCTGGTCATTGAATCCGGGGACCAGCAGCGTGACGACCTCGACCCAGAATCCCCGCTCGTGCGCCATCCGGATGGAGTCGAGCACGTGCCGCAGCGTCCCGCCCAGCGTGCGGTAGGGGCGCTGCCGGCGGAGGTTTCGCGCAGCGACTGCGAGGTGAGCCAGTTCTGGCAGTAGCCGCAGTGGAAGTCGCAGCCGAGCATCCCGAAGGTGAGTGCGTCCGATCCCGGCAGCACGTGGAAGAAGGGCTTCTTCTCGATGGGATCGCACTGGAGCGCCACGACGTAGCCGTGCGGGACCTTCAGCACGCCGCCTTCGTTGTACCGCACGCGGCACACGCCCCGGCGGCCTCCGCGGATGAGGCAACGGTGCGCGCACGCGACGCAGCGCACGTCCCCGGGGCCCCCGTCGGGGTGCCACAGAGTGCCCGGCACGCTGAGGGAATCGAGGGCGTCCTGCAGGGTGCCCCCCGAAGCGCCGGCCCCCGCCACGAGGGCCGTGATCTTCCGGCCGTTGCCTCCCGCCATAGAAGCGAAAGGTCGCCCGGCGCTTGCCGGGGCGCCAGTTCGCCCCTTAGGATGCCGGGGTGACGACACACCGCATCGTCCCCATCGGCCTCGCGGCGCTGCTGGCCGCGGTGGCCCTCCCCGCCGCGGCCCAGGCGCCGCGGCCCGCCTCCCTCCCCGCGATCGAC
>JBEKGT010000003.1:0-22810 GCA_050012655.1 Gemmatimonadales bacterium
CGGCGGGGCGCTCGGGCGGCGGCGGCCCGCCTCCGGGAGGACCGCGATGATCCTCTGGGAGCTCTGGCTGGTCGCCCTCGCGGCCATCCGGGCCAACAAGCTGCGCAGTTTCCTGACGATGCTGGGCATCATCATCGGCGTGGGCGCGGTCATTACGATGGTCGCGCTCGGTGCCGGCGCCCAGAAGGCGGTGTCGGACAACATCCAGGCCCTGGGGAGCAATCTGCTCACCATCATGCCGGGCCAGATGTTCATGCAGGGGGCCGCGAGCGACCAGCGCGTGGGCCTCACCATCGACGACGCCGACTCGGTTCGCGCCCACGCCGAGCACGTCCTCGCAGTGGTGCCGGAGCTCTCGCGCAACCTGCAGGCCAAGTACCAGAACAAGAACTCCAACATCTCCATCACCGGGACGGTGCCGGAGTACTTCGCGCTCCACAACTACGAGATGGCGGCGGGCAAGGCCTTCACCGCGGGGGACAACGAGGCGCGGCGCCGGGTGGCCGTGATCGGCTCGGCCGTGCCCGACCTCTTCGGTGCGAACGGCGTGGCGATGGTCGGCCAGGACATCCAGATTCGCGGCATCACCTTCACCGTGATCGGGATGACGAAATCGAAGGGCGCGCAGGGGGGCTTCCAGAACCCCGACGAGCAGATCTGGATCCCGCTCCTCACCGCCCGCTACCGCGTCCACGGCACCGACCGCGTCCGCAGCGTCAACGTCAAGGTCGCCAGCGCGAGCGAGATGAACGTCGCGATGATCGCGATCGAGCGCGTGCTCCGGCGCACCCACAAGATCCGGCCCGGCGGCGCCAACAACTTCATGATCCGCAACCAGGCTGACATCCTGCAGACGGTGCAGCAGACCACCCAGACCTTCACCATGCTCCTGGCCGGCATCGCCGCCGTGTCGCTCCTGGTGGGCGGCATCGGGATCATGAACATCATGCTGGTCTCGGTGACCGAGCGCACCCGCGAGATCGGCGTCCGGAAGGCCCTCGGCGCCACCAAGGGCGCGATCCTCTTCCAGTTCCTCGTCGAGGCACTGGTGCTCTGCCTGGTGGGCGGCTTCCTCGGCGTGCTGTTCGGCGGAGGCGGCGCGATCGCCGCCAGCAAGATCTTCCACTGGAACACCCTGATCTCGCCGATGTCCATCGGGCTCGCGTTCATCTTCAGCTTCGCGGTGGGGATCTTCTTCGGCATGTGGCCGGCCCGCCGCGCCGCCCAGATGGACCCGATCGTCGCCCTGCGATACGAGTAGACAGGTGCCAGGAGCCGGACGCTAGGACGCCCGGTCCAGAACAGCAGCTGACAGACGCCAAGGGAGCAGGAGCGCGCCCCCTTGGCGTCTTGGCGTCTGGAGTCTGATGGCTAGATTCCGTCCCCTATGCTTCCCGCCCTCGCCATCCTTGCCCTCGCCGCCCAGGCCTCCACGGACAGCGGCACGGCGTACGACGGCCGCCAGCGCCAGCTCCACGTCCGGATTCCCCGCTTCGAGGAGACGGTGGTGGTGGACGGCGTGCTCGACGAGCCCGTGTGGGCCCGCGCCGCCCGCCTCACCGGCTTCTCCCAGTACCAACCCGTCGACTCCCGGCCCGCCGAGGAGGAGACCGAGGTCCTTGTCTGGTACAGCGCCACCGCGATCCACTTCGGCATCCGCGCGCACGAGGCCCACGGCGATGTGGTCCGCGCAACCCGCGCCGACCGCGACAACATCGGCAGCGACGACCAGATCCAGATCCTCCTCGACACCTACAACGACCGGCGCCGCGCCTTCCTCTTCGGCGTGAACCCCTTCGGCGTGCAGCAGGACGGCATCCGCAGCGACCAGTACGCGGGCGGGGCCGGCGGGACATTCACCGGCGGCGGGGGCGTCGCCAACATGAACATCCTCGACGGCAACGTGGACCTGAACCCCGACTTCCTCTTCGACTCGCGGGGGCGCCTCACCCCCTGGGGCTACGAGGTCGAGATCCGGATCCCCTTCAAGAGCCTCCGCTACCAGGACGGGAACCCGCAGGACTGGAGCATCAACGTCCTGCGCCGCACCCAGCACTCGGGCTACCAGGACTCGTGGACGCCGGTGATCCGCGCCAGCGCCAGCTTCCTGAACCAGTCGGGGTGGCTGGAGGGGCTCCACGACCTGCACCGCGGCCTCGTCCTCGAGGCCACACCGACCGCCACCAGCCGCCTCGGCGGCAGCGCGGGCGCGGCCGGGTGGGGGTACCGCGACACCACCGAACTCGGTCTCAGCGTCCGCTACGGCGTGACGCCGAACCTGAACATCGACGGCACCATCAACCCCGACTTCTCCCAGGTCGAAGCCGACGTCGGCCAGGTGACCATCAACCAGCGGTTCGCGCTCTTCTTCCCCGAGAAGCGGCCCTTCTTCCTCGAGGGCCTCGAGCTCTTCGACTCGCCGAACCAGCTCATCTACACCCGCCAGATCGGCAATCCCGACTTCGGCGCGAAGCTGGCGGGGAAGCTCGGCGCCCTCAACGTCGCCGCGCTCGCGGCGCAGGACGCATCGACGCAGTCGCTCACGGGGAGCCACCCTCTCATCGGCGCGATGCGCCTCCGCCGCGACCTCGGCAGCAGCTCGGCCGTCGGCATCGTCGCCACCGACCGCGAGGACGGCTCCGACTACTCGCGCCTCGCCGGGGCCGACATCCGCATCGTGCACTCGAAGCTCTACTTCATCGAGGTCCAGGCGGTGCAGTCGTGGACCGACTCGGCGGGCTCCCGCTTCGCCGGGCCGCTCGTCGAGGCGACGTGGGACCGCACCGGGCGCGCGTGGGGATTCAACTACAACGTGACGGGCATCGCCCCGGAGTTCCGGGCACGGGTCGGGTTCGTGAACCGCGTCGGCGTCATCAACTCCCACGCCTTCAATCGCTTCACGATCTACGGCGGCCGCGGCGCGTTCCTCGAGACCGCCTCCGCGTACCTCCAGGTGGCACGCACCTGGAACTGGGGTGCGGTGAACCTCCTGGACGCTCTCGAGGGAAGTGAACTCGTCACCACGCTCTGGACCTTCCACGGCGGCTGGTCGGCGAACGCCTCCGCGGGCCACTCCGCTTACCACTTCGACCCGGCGCAGTACGCCGGCTACGCCGTCCAGCTCGACGCCACGCACACCGGACCCTTCGCGTTCCTCTCTCCCCTCCGGGCCCTCTGGAGCGGCAGCGCCGGGATCGGCACGCCGGTGTGGCGCTCCTTCCAGGGGAGCGTGAGCGCCGGCGTCGGCGCCACGCCGATCTTCGACGAGGCGGCCGCCGGGCGGCAGACGCAGTGGTCGGGGAGCCTCAACTGGCGCCCGACCACCAAGGTCCGCATCGCGGCACAGTACGTACGCAACGTCATCACCCGCGACCGCGACGGCTCGCGCTTCAGCCGGGAGGACATCCCGCGCCTCAAGCTCGAGTACCAGGCGAGCCGCGCGATCTTCGTGCGCTTCGTGGGCCAGTACACCGCCCGCCTCAAGGACGCCCTGCGCCAGGCGGGCACCGAGCTGCCGATCGCCTTCCTCGACCCGACGACGCACACCTACGCTCCCGCCGGCGCGCAGAACGGCAACGACTTCCGGGCGGACTGGCTCTTCTCGTACCGCCCCGGCCCGGGCACCCTCATCTACCTCGGCTACGGCTCGTCCCTCGAGGAGAATTCCGCGTTCGCCTTCGGAAGCGATCTGCATCGCTCCACCGACGGCTTCTTCGCGAAGGTGTCGTACCTCTTCCGGATGTGAGAAGGGCCGGGCGAGATGCCCGGCCCTTCCCGTTCGCGCGGTAGCAGGCCTTCGCCCGCCGCGCCGCACGCCAAACCGCCTGCGGCGTCGCCGCCGGCAGCCGGCTTGTGCCGAACAAGGTGCGCGCCGAATCGCCCGGGCGGAAGGAGGGAGGCCGCCGGAGCAGAGTCTATCTTGGAGAACTCTTGTCGTGATTGAGGTCCACCGAGCGCGGCGTGCCGCCGTGCGACCGAGGGCGCCGGGGCAGCGACGAGGCCGCCCGGATCCCTACGGCAGCCAGCCCTTCAGCTCGGCGATGTACGAGGCGGGAAGGCCGTGGTGCTCGGCCGCGGCGACGACCTTTTCCATGTAGCCGCGCACCGTCTGCCCGGTGGCGGGGTCTACGGCGACGTACACCAGCGCCTCGCGCACCGTGCCCGCCGCGGTGCAGACGGGGAGCGTGACCTTCCGGTAGAGGCCGTGGCGGATCCCCTCGTAGACGTCGAGGGCGGCCTCGTGCCGAGGGTGGAGGCTCCAGAGGATGCCGTGCACCACCGCTCCCGCTTCCGCTATCACGGTGGCGTAGCCGCGCCGGCCGATGGCGAACCGATGGTCTGCGAGCGTGGCGGCGCCCAGGCACTCGGCGCCGTCGCACCGCTCGGCCATCTGCGCGGTGTCCATGTTGGAGGCGAAGGCGAAGTAGAGCAGGGTCATGACTGATCCTCGGCGCGGGCCTTGGCCGTCAGGGCCCGAAGCTCGGCGATCGCCGCCGCGACTTCCCTGCCCTTCGCCTCGATGAGGTCGAGCAGTTCCTCCGGCGTCCTGGTGTCCTCCACCGACTTGGCGTGGGGATTCACGGCCTTGAGGTCATAACCCCACGCCTCGATCTCGGCGCGCGTCACCGTCCAGCTGTGGTCGCCGTATGCGCGCGCGGGCAGGAGGCGGAAGAACTCCTCGAAGTGCGCGATCGTCAGCGGCGACTTCTTGCCAACCTTGATGTCCGACAGGTCGTAGTACCAGACCTTCTCCGTCGGTCCGCCCCGGGTGAAGAAGAGGAGGTTGGTCTTCACGCCCGCGCCGGCGTTCACGAAGGCACCGGCGGGGAGGGAGACGAGACACCACAGGTCGAAGTCGTCCAGCAGCTTCCGTTTCACCTGCACGAAGGCGTTCTCGTTCGTCCGGAAGAGCACCCCCTCGTCCACCACGATGCCGCAGCGCCCGTTCGGCTGGAGGGAGTTCATCACCTCCTGGAGGAAGAGGACCTGCGTGGCGCCCGTCTTGTACGCGTAGCGGGTCTGCGCCTCCTTCCCCTCCTTGCCGCCGAACGGGGGATTCATCAGGACGACGTCGAAGAGGGGCGGCGCGTCGGCGAAGAGGCCGCCGTACTGCTCGGCGCGCGTCAGGGTGTTGCCGTGCCAGATGCGCGGCTCGTCAATGCCGTGGAGGACGAGGTTGGCGAGGGCGATCGGATAGATGACGTTGTCCTTCTCGCGGCCGTAGAAGGTCCGGCGCCGCAGCAGCTCCAGGTCCTCCGGACGCGCGACCTTCTCGTTCTTGGCGCCGGCCATGTGCTCGAAGGCCTGGGCGAGGAAGCCGCCGGTGCCGCAGCCGGGATCATAGACCGTCTCGCCCACCTTGGGGTCTACGACGCGCACCATCGCGCGGATGACCTCGCGCGGCGTGAAGAACTGCCCCCCGTCGTTGTTCTTCTGCCCCATCTGGAGGAGCAGTCCCTCGTACACCTGGGACAACGTGAACACGTGCGTCGGGTCCACCGCCTCGGCGGTGATCTCGTCCACCTTGTCGAGGACATCGAGGAAGTTCTTCTCGGTGTCTATGCGCGTCTTCTCGACGCCCCGCATAATCTCGGCGACGATCTTCTGCCGCGGCGTGGCGCCGCGCCTCTCCTCGAGCGCGCGCAGGTGCGGGAGGAGGTCGTCGTTGACGAAGTCGAGGAACCCGCCGAGCGCGCCGTCTTTGAGCGCCTTCCTCTTGGCACCGTCGGGCGCGGCCCAGTCGCGCCAGCGGTACGGCGCCTTGAGTGTTGGCGTGAACTCCGCTCCGACGGCCTTGGCGGTCTCGGCTTCCGTGGCCTCGCGCTCGTCGAGGATGCGGAGGAAGAGGATCCAGGTGAGTTCGGGGACGTACTGGAGCGCGCCGGCGCAGTTCGAGCGCCGCATGATGTCGCAGATGGACTTCACCACCGCGTTGACCGACTGCGGCGTGGCGAGCTTGCGGGCGGTGCCGTTGTTCTTGCGGCCTCGGGGCATCAGCCGTTGCCTTCAGGCGTGAGGTTCGCGGGCTCCTCGAGGATGTCGAGGATAGCCGTGGCGCAGAAGAGGCGGTCGCGCTCCGCCTTGTTGACCTGCCGTAGAATGTTTAGCTGCACGAGCCGCTCCACCGCGCGCTCGGCGGTGGTGTAGGCGACCTTCTCCCGCTTGGCGATCGCCTTCACCACACAGTAGGGGTTGGCGGCGAGGTCGTCCACCAGCTTGAGGGGCAGGCCCGACCTCGCGCCGGCGAGGGAGCGCCGCCAGCCCTCGAGCAGATCCGAGATGCGAACCGCGCGACTCACCGCGTCCTCGGACTGCCGGGCCACGCCGTTCAGAACATAGCCCACCCACTCGTCCCAGTCGCCTTCCCGGCTCACGGCCAGGAGGCGGCGGTAGTACTCCTGCCGCGTGGCCTCGAAGAACGCGCTCAGGTAGAGGAGGGGCGAGGGGAGCAGCCCGCGCTCGAGGATGAAGAGCGTGTTGATGAGACGGCCGACGCGGCCGTTGCCGTCGCGGAACGGGTGGATGGCCTCGAACTGGTAGTGGAGCAGCGCCAGCTGCACGAGAGGTGGAAGAGCGCGGTCAGACAGGTACTTCTCCCACGCGGCGAGGCACTCCGGCAGTTCCGCCGCCGGCGGCGGCACGTAGGTAGCTTCGTGGATCGGCGAGCCGGGGCGGCCGATGTAGACCTGGCCGCTGCGGAATTGCCCCGGCGTCTTCGCGTGTCCGCGGACGCCCCGCATCAGCCGCTTGTGCAGGTCCTTCACGAGTTGAAGGGAGATGCGCTCCGTCTTGAGGCGCTCGATGCCGAGGTCGAGGGCGGCGATGTAGTTCGTGACCTCGGCGAGGTCGTCGGGATCCCGCTCCACCTCGGCGCCCGCCTCTTCGGCTAGGAGTTCGGGGAGCGTGGTGGTCGTGCCCTCGATCCTGCTCGACAGCACGGCCTCCCGGCGCACGAAGGGCCGCATCAGGATGAGCGGGTTGGGGAGGCCGCGGGCTTCGCCCGCCAACCGGCCGATCAGCCGGTCAGCATCGGAAAGCGCTCGCCAAGTCTGGGCCGAGTAGGTCACGGCGGGAGGGAGGGGAGCTGGGACGTAGGCCTCGTAGCCGTCCGGGTGCTCGACGCGGCGTCCGTGGGGTTGGCGCTTGCTGTCTGCTGCGCTCACGCCGGCTCTCACTATTAGCGGTTACTGCGTCTACGCGATAACAGCGCTGGTCGCCAATTTCGAGGGCGATAATAAGCTAGCGCACTATTGGCGATTATGCCACTGAATCGATAACAACTAGCGGGACCTAATCGGCGCGTACGGCTCCCGGCAAAGCTGCACCGGCCACGGGGCTCAAGGCAGCTCGCACCGCCTAGATGAGTGCTACCCTAGCTGGCAGGCCTCCACCCGTCGCGTCCTTCGCCGGAACTCGCACGCGACTGGGAGGCTGCTTGTTCGCGGCATAGGGCGCGACGTACTCGACGGCCTCACCGACGGGATGGGGAGGAACCTCGCCCTCGCTGGTGTACGATTCCAGAAACGCCAGCAAGGCTGGCTTGAACTCGTACAGCACTTCACTCTCAGACGGGGCGGCCACCAGGAAGTCCGGGAGCTGGGCGATGCGCATTTCGTGATGCGTGCTCCCGAACTCGTCCGTCACCCGAAAAGGGCCACGGATGGACCAAGGAAGCATCAAGTAGTCACGGGCGTTCATTCGGGACAAGCTCCTGTCTCCAAGATCCGCCTCGCGGTTTCCTTCACGTAAGCCGGTAGAACGTGGCCGGGCTTCCTGACGAGGCCAACGCGGCGTCCGGAGGGGTGCTTCCAGACTAGGTGATCGCCTTTGCCACCTGCTACGTGGAAGCTCGCCGCTTCAAGCCATCGCGCCAAGTCAGCATAGCGGAAGTTCGTCGCCTTGGACTCTAGCGAATGCCGGATGTCGCTGCAATCCCGTGCCGTGAGCGCCAATCAGCCCTCTGGCGCAGGTGCTTGCGGCTTACGAAGATAGAGCGGAACCTCGGCCACAGTCTGATCGTCGACTCGCAGCTCGAAGCTGTACGTCCCCATCTGTGGGAAGGTGACGTTCCGCACCCCCAAGACAACGGGAATCGACCTCTTCTCGCCGGAGTACTCGGGGCCGGGGGGCGGTACTGCTACTTCGCCGATGAGTGGCGGAAGAACGGTGTTGCCATCCTCATCGACAAGGTGGAGCAGGATCTTGTGCGTGCCGGAATCCGCTGCATCGACGAGAAGTTTGGCGACGAACCAGAGCGTGGGATGGGTAGCCGGCGCGTCCGCAGCGAAGATGGTGTCGAACTCGCCCAGGATGTTGAGCTTTCCCTCGATCGAGATGTTCGCCGAATCGGCGATCAGCGCGAGTTGCTTCTCCACGGGTGCCCCCGATGAACGGTAGTGGCTTCTGCGATGGGGGAAGCGTATGCGCCCCTGGAGGGGACGTCTAGGCCGACGCTCTCGCTTTCAGTCGCACGGGAGAGGATCGTCAGTCCGACGGGTGAGTGCCTTGCCGTTTCAATGCCGGACAGGTGCAGGATAATGCGGGGGCGACATAGCCGAGACGGGTGGCCAGCGAGTACAGCCCTTCGCGTCGTGCTTCACAGGTGATTCGAGAGACTAGGCCCGGACCCTTCGAACGCATCCCGCAGGAGCCCGGCGGGGAGGGCCTCGATGGCGGCACGCTCGGCTTCAGCTGCGGTGCTCATCGCGTGCGATCGCCGATGCCGTTCGCCCAGATCCGACACGACTTGCTCCTGCATGGCGAGGGACGGAATCGGAACCTCTAGTGTAGTGTCGCCAAAGTCGCTTGGGCTTTGCGGACCTTGGCGAGGATGTGGCTGACCCGCGCCGTCCAGACGAAGGGCGTCGGGGCGAGGTTGCGCTGATCGATGTACGCGAGGATCGCCGCCTCGAAGTCCTGGACGCTGATGACGGCGAGCCGGCGGAGTTGGCGCTCGGTGATCTCGGCGAAGAAACGCTCGACGAGGTTGAGCCACGAGGCCGAGGTCGGCGTGAAGTGGAAGTGGACCCGGGGATGGTGCGCGCGCCACGCCTCGACCGTCGGGTGTTTGTGGGTCTGGTAGTCGTCGAGGATGACGTGGATGGCGAGGCCGGCCGGGACGCTGCGCTCGACGCGTCGGAGGAAGCGCAGGAACTCCTGATGCCGGTGGCGCGGCATACAGTCGCGGAGGATGGTGCCGCTGGCCACGTTGAGCGCCGCAAAGAGGGTGGTGGTGCCGTGCCGTTGGTAGTCGTGGGTCATCGTGCCCGCGCGGCCCTTCTTGAGCGGCAGCCCCGGCTGCGTGCGGTCGAGCGCCTGGATCTGGCTCTTCTCGTCGACGGAGAAGACCACGGCGCGTTTGGGCGGATCGAGGTAGAGGCCCACGACATCACGCAGCTTGGCCACGAACTGGGGATCGCGCGAGAGCTTGAAGCGGCGCACCCGGTGGGGCGGGAGCCCATGGGCGCGCCAGATACGCGCGATCGTGGCGTGATGGAGGCCGGTGGCCTGCGCCATCAGGCGCGTGCTCCAGTGGGTGGCCACGTCCGCAGGGGGCGTGCTGTGCAGCGTGCGCTCCACGACCGCCTGCTCGTCCGCCGAGGTGATGCGCTTCGGGCGACCGGAGCGGGGGCGATCCGCCAGCAGTGCGTCGAGGCCTCCCTGCTCGTAGCGGTCGAGCCAGAGCGTGACGGTGGGACGGGCCACGTCGAGGCGCTCGCAGATGGCGCTGCCCGACTGGCCCGCCGCCGAGGCCAGCACGATCTGGGCGCGCTCGACCACGCGGTGCGGCCTCGTGCGAGTCCGGACCAGACGCGCTCCAGCCGGGCACGATCACCGCGGCGGAGTGCGACCACACGGATGGGGAGGGGCACGACCTCCAACATCCAGCAGGCCATCACATTATGCAAGACACTTTAGCGACAGTGCGCTAGTGGACCGTCAGCGCGATGCCGAAGGTGACGAGCGTTTCGTGGACGCGGGTGCGGTTCGTGACCTGCGCGCCGCTCGGGAGCACCAGCACCGCCGGGGTGCCTGTGTCCCCCTGGTACCCATAGTGCACCTGCAGCACGGGCGTCAGGGATATCATCCGGTCCACGCGAAGGTCCCACCCGAGGGCGGCGACCGCACCCATGCCGCTCCCGACCTCATCGGGCCCATCGGGGTCGTGGTTCCGGAACTCGGACCTGCTTACGCCCGCCTCTAGAAACAGGCCGCGCTCGCGCATGGGATACAGCCGGAGTGCCACGCCCACGTCCATCACACCTTCGCTCGTCCCGACGCGGTGCGAGGCGTCGAGCATGATGCTGAGGAGGACCTGCTGGCTCAGCGCGTAGCCTGCGCGGAGAGAGCCGAGCGTAGCAGCAGCGCGCCCTGCATCGGAGCACGTCGTGGCCGGCGGCAGCGTATCCCAGGGATTCGCCCCGCCGCCGCAGGAGAAGTCGAGGCGACCGTACCCCACGCCGGCGCTGAACCAGAAGCCCGTTCGGACCTGCGGGAAGGACTTGGAGGCCGAGACTTGGGCGATCAGCGCCGTGGAAGCGAGCGAGACGACGAGCACCAGCAGTGAGCCGGCACGCAGCGCGGCGCGCTGGCCCGCCGCTCCAGGATTCACTTCCCCAGCTCCCCCACCGTCCACGGCGCCGTCCGGCTCGCCGTGGCCGACCGCTGCGCCGCGACCACGTCCGCCGTGACCGCCGGCGCCGCGTTCCCGAACGACGAGCGCACGTACGTCAGCACCGCCGCGATCTCGGCGTCGCTCAGCTGGTCGGCCCACGCCGGCATCGCGCCGTTGAACGAGAGTCCCTTCACCGTCACCGGCCCCGAGAGGCCCCTCAGCACGATCCGCACGGCACGCTCCGCATCGCCGAGCGCGTACTCCGAGCCGGCCAGCGGCGGGAAGGCGCCGGGGAGTCCCTGCCCCGTGGCCTGGTGGCACATCGCGCAGCGACTCGAGAACACCGACGCACCGTCCACCGGCGCGCCGGCCGTCGCGCGGGCACCAGCGGCCGCCGCGGTGCCCGGGCCGGCGGGCGTCGCCGCGGCGTGCGGCGCGTCCACGCCCGTGTGCACCGCCGCCGCGCCGGTGAAGACTCCGGAGTACCGCCCGAGGTAGAACCCGCCGAACACCAGCGCCAGCACCGCCGCCGCCCAGAACCACCACGGCCCCCGCTCCGCCCCCTCGCCGGGTTCCTGCGGCTCGCGGAACGCCTGGCGGTGCACCGCCAACACGTCCACATCCCCCGTCTCGTGGCTCTCCCGCTTGCGGATCTCCTCGGGCGGGACGTCGCGCCCCGGGGGGGGGCCGGTCATGGCGCACCTCCCCTGGTGGCCCGCGGATCGTAGTCGCGCTTCATCGCGAGCAGATAGTCCACCAGCACCCGCGCCTTCGGCCCTGCCACCAGCACCTTCCCCGCCGGCACGAGGCCGGGAGGCGTGTTCACGATCTCGTCCCCCATCTCCGCCTGATCCTTGAGCGCGAAGAGGAACGGGAACGACGGCATCACCGAATACGGCGCGACCGCGCGCGGCAGGTAGAGGTGCAGGTAGTGCCAGTCCCGGCTCGGCTGGCGCACACCGATGTTCATCAGGTCCGGCCCGGTGCGCATCGTGCCGAGGAGGTGCGGCCGGTCGTAGACGTAGTCCTCGGGCTCGGACGCGCGGCCCCAGCCCCGCGCCGAGTCCGACCCGAACGACGGCGTCCGCACCTGCTGGCTGTGGCAGTAGTAGCAGCCGAGGGACGTGTAGAGCGTACGCCCCTCCCGCTCGGCCGCCGTGTACGGCTTGAGCCCCGCCGGCGCCTGCACGTCCGCCAGCTGCACCTGCGGGAGGCCGATGAGCACCACGAAGGCGAAGGTGACGGTCGCCACGGCCCCGAGGAAGATGACGAGGTAGCGGTTCACGCGGCCGCCCTCCCCTCCGCCCACGCGGGCTCCGAACGCTCCGGCCCGCGCCGCCGCACCATCAGCCAGTAGTGGTACGCGAAGACACAGTGCGCAGCCAGCATCAGCGTCCCCCCCACCGACCGCGCCACAAGGTACGGCTTGGTCACGTTCACCACGTCGGCGAAGGGCACCGCCGGATCAAGCATCCGCGCGCCTTCGAGCCAGCCGCCGATCGTCAGCGCGACGAAGTAGACGGTGATCCCCGCGAGGGCCAGCCAGAAGTGCCAGCGGATCAGCGCCGGCCGCGGCCACTCCCAGTCCACCAGCCGCGGCACGATGAAGTAGAACGCGCCGAAGAGGATCATCGAGGCGAAGCCGTACACGCCGAGGTGCGCGTGCCCCACGGTGAAGTGGGTGAAGTGCGTCACCCGGTTCACCGTCCGTAGCGCCTCGGCGGAGCCCTGGAGGCTCACCGCCGTGTAGATCATCGCCCCCGCCACCGTGAAGGCGAGCGTCGGGCTGTGCCGCAGCGCCCCGAAGCGGCCGCTCATGGTGCTGTGGAAGTTCACCGCGGTCGCCGCCACCGGGATGACCATCATCACGCTGGCCGTGATCGAGACGGTGATGAGCCACGTCGGCACCGGCCCGCCGATGAGGTGGTGGATGCCGTTCAGCGAGTAGAAGAACGCCAGCGCCCAGAAGCCGACCAGCGAGAGCCAGTAGCTCCGGATCGGCCGCCCCAAGACCTTGGGAATCAGGTAGTACGCCGCCCCGAGCGAGAGCGCCGTGATCCACAGGCCCAGCGCGTTGTGGCCGTACCACCAGTTCACCGCCCCTTGGCCCACGCCCCCCCAAACGGGCAGGTTGGCGGTGACGAAGATGATCGGGAACCACACCATCGCCGCGAGCGCGTACCAGACGCTGACGTAGAAGTGCTTCGTCTTCCGCCGAGCGACGGTCATCAGCACGCTGTACGCCATCAGCCCGCCCGCGATCGCCACGATGGCGTCGATCGGGTACGGGATCTCGAGCCACTCCAGCCCGTCGGTCCAGCCGGCGAGCAGCGCGCCGATGCCGAGCACGAGGAAGAGGTTCCAGCCCACCGCCGCCGCCGTCGCGAAGGCGGGCCGGTGGAGCGGCGCGCGCACCAGCCGCGGGATCATCCACACCGCCACGCCCACCAGCGCCATGGACGACCAGCCGTACGCCACCGCGTTGAGGTGCGCCGTCCGCACACGGCCAAAGGTCCAGAGCGCCTGCCCGGCGAGCCAGTCGGGGAACTGGAACTTGAGCGACGCAGCCAGCCCGAGGAGCGAGCCGACCAGGAGCCACACCACCGCCGAGTGGAAGAAGAGCAGGACTGGCCGCCGGGTGCTCCGGTCGGCGGCGATCCGCTCGCTGACCGCCACTTGCGGCGGCGGCGTGTCCTCGTAGACCAGCGGCACGGTCGTCATGGAGTGGGCTCGGCGTGCTTCCGGGGGATGACGCGGGTGGAGGGCGCGCGCCGCTCCGCGGGCTCGTCCTCGTCGTCGAACACGAGGAAGGCCGTCTGCTCCGCGTCGGTGAACTCCCCGCGCAACGCCGCCCACGCGAAGGCGGCGCCGGCGAGCACCGCCCCGGCAAAGCAGATGGCGAGGATGAACACGGCAACGGGACTCACGGCGCCGCACAAGTTGGCGGCGGCGCTCCCGCTGGACAAGCGGTCGAACGCCGAGTGCATTACTCGGGATTTGCGGACGTGTCTATCGGTTGAGAGGTGATCTCACCACTTGCGTGGCCGCCCGGAAAACGCGGAGTTTGCGCTGGAGGAACGGGAGGCGGACATGCTGAAGGTCATATTGTGGTCCATCCTGGCGGTGTGGGTGGGCATCGCCTTGGTGCTGCTAGGCGCCCTGGTCGTGACGCTGGTGACGGCGACGGTGCGGATGCTCCGGGACCGGCTCGGCGTGAAGGGAAGCGTGTACTGCCCGGTACACGAGCGCACGATGGCGGTGGTGGGCGTGCCGACAAGCTTCGGCGACGCACCCTACGACGATCTGCGCCGCTGCGAGGCGTTCGACGAGGGCGCGATCCGCTGCCAGAAGACCTGTCTGAAGTGGGATAAGGCGCAGGACATCTGAGCCTGGGGAGTTCCCTTCTCTTGCCCGCCCGGCCCGCGCTTACGCAGGTCGGGCGGGTTTCCTATCGCACCTCCGACATCGCCTTCCTGACGGCCGCGCACAGTCCCTGTCAGAGGTCGCGGCGGGCGAACACCCCGAAGGCGAGGACGAGGCCCGCGGCACCCACGGCGGCGAGGACCGCGACGTCCTGCACCGCCACCCCCTCGCGCAGGATGCGCTGCGGCTGGTAGTAGCTGAACAGCGACAGCGGCCGGAGGAACGCGATCGCGCTCCACACCCGCGCCAGATAGTCGAGGACGTACGACCCGGCGAGGAGACCGGCGCACCAGGAGACCGCGGCGCCCCCCTCGCGGCGCGTCGCCGACACGAAGAGCGCCACGCATCCGGCGCTCGCGAAGAGGAGCAGCGCCATCGCCGCCACGGGGAGGAGGTCTCTCGCCGCCACGCCTTCCAGCGGCCGCATCTGGAGCCCCAGGGCGGTGCCCGCCCAGCCGGCGAGGGCGATGACCGCCAGCCCTCCCACCAGCCCGAGCGCGGCCGCGGTGACCTGCGCCGACCGCGACACCGGGCGCGAACCGATCAGGTCCATCGTCCCTCGCCCGATCTCTCCCGCCAGCGCCCCGGCCGACACCCGCACCGCCCAGACGCCCAGGAGCAGGAGCGGGAACGGGTGCACCCAGCCGAATCCGAGGAAGCCGCGCGCGCTCAGGTTGGCGACGAGGTCCTCGCCGACGAGCACCCGCACCGGCGCCGGCGCCATGTCGAGCAACTCGCGCACGAACCCGGTCTGCGCGGCGGCGGGAACGACCCGCGTGATCGCCCAATGGAAGAGGGCGTTCCCCGCCGCCAGCAGCAGCAGCGCGGCGCGGTGCCGCCGCCACAGGTGAGCGAGCAGCGTGCCGGCGCTCACCGGTACCGCTCCAGGAACGCTTCCTCGAGGCTCGGCGCCTCGACCACCAGGTCTGCGAGCGGCAGCATCCCGAGGCGCGCGACGAGCGCCGGCAGTTCCTCCTGCGCCACCAGGAGCGCGATCTCGCGCGGCGAGGCCGCGACCAGCGCGCCGAAGTGGGCGAATGGCTGCGGGTCCACGTCCGCCGCGAACACCGCCCTCACGCGCCGCCGCTCGGTGCGGCGCAGGTCCGCGACGTCCCCCGCGAACACCAGGCGGCCCACGCGCAGCATCGCCACCCGGTCGCAGAGACGCTGCACCTCCGCGAGCACGTGCGAGGACACGAAGATCGTCGTCCCGCTCCGCCGCGCTTCGGCCACGATCTCGTAGAACGCCTGCTGCACCAGCGGGTCGAGCCCCTTCGTCGGCTCGTCGAGGAGGGCGAGGCGTGGGCGGCACTGGAGCGCCTGGACGATGCCGAGCTTCTGGCGCATCCCGTCGGAGTAGGTGTGCACCGCCCGCTTCAGGGTGGCGGCGTCGAGTCCCAGGCGATCGAGCAGCGCCGCACGCTCCACCGGCTCGCGCTGCGAGAGGTGCGCGAGGAAGTCCAGGGTCCGTTGCCCCGAGAGCTGCGGCCAGAACGCGACCTCGCCGGGGAGGTACCCCACGGCGCTGCGCCACGCGGCGCCGCCGAGGGTCACCGCGTTGCCGAGCACCGTGGCCCGCCCGCCACTCGGCGCGAGGAGCCCCAGCAGGAGGCGGATCGTCGTCGTCTTGCCCGCCCCATTCGGGCCCAAGAAGCCGAAGACCTCCCCCTGCTCGACCCGCAGGGAAAGGTCCTCGAGGGCCCGCACGGCGCCGAAGCGCTTCGTCAGGCCATCGGCGGTGAGCGCGGCCGCCTCGGGCGGCATCGCGTCACCCCCGCCCAGCGCCGCGCGACCCCGCGGCACGGAGGGTGCGCTGCGACCGGCGAGTCGGTATGCTATTCACGGGCCCAGTCTGCGAGCCCTGCCGTCCCGAGTCAAGCCGCCCTGCCCGTCCTGGAGGCCCAGTGCGCGCTGCCGCCCGTTCCGTCGCCCTCGCCGTCCTCGCCGCCGCGCTGGGTGCGGCATCGCTTCCCGCCCAGGTGCCTCAGGACTCGGTCACCGCGCGCCTGCAGCGGGCCGAAGAGGCGCTCGAGCAACTCCGCGCCGAACTCGGCCAGCAGGATCAGGGCGCGGTGCGCTCGCACTCCCGCCATACGCTCGAGCTGACCGGGCAGGTCCTCGTCAACGCCTTCTACAACAGCGCCAAGACCAACAACAGCGACGTCCCCGTCTACGCCGACACGCTGACGCCCAGCGACCTCCCGGGCCTCCCCACGCACAACCTCGGTGCGGCGGTCCGCCAGACCCGCCTGGGCCTCGCGCTCTCGGACGTCCGGGCGATCGGCGCGATAGTCTCCGGCACGGTGCAGGTGGACTTCTTCGGCGGGCAGCAACCGAGCACCGGCGGCCGCACCTATCCGCTCCCGCGCCTCCGGGTCGCGGCGGCGCGGCTCGACTGGGCGCACGTCGGGCTCCTCGTCGGACAGGACGCGCTCGTCATCGCGCCGGTGAATCCCGTCTCCTTCGCCAGCTTCGCGACCCCCCTCTTCGCGTCGAGCGGCAACCTCTGGTTCCGCGCCCCGCAGGTCCGACTCACCGCGGAGACGTCATGGCGCGCGCACCTCGGCGTGCAGGCCGCGGCCCTCGCCCCCCTGCAGCCTCTCGCCCAGGGCGCGCTCCTCACCCAGCCGGACAGCGCCGAGCGGAGCGGCCGGCCGAGCGTCGAAGGGCGCCTCTACCTGGCGTGGGGCGACGGCGAGACGGCGAGCGAGATCGGCGTGGGGGCCCACCTCGGGTGGCTCGCCACGACCGGCGACACGCTGCTGGAAAGCCACGCCTACGCTGCCGACGCCCGCATCGCGCTCGGCCGGCACCTGGCCATTGCCGGCGAGGCCTTCACCGGCCAAGCGCTCGGCGCCCTCGGCGGCGCGGTCGGCCAGAACCTCGGCCGGGACCACACGCCGATCCGCAGCCGCGGCGGCTGGGCGCAGCTCGACATCAAGCCGGGGGCGGGGTGGGAATTCGGCGGGGGGTACGGGATGGACGATCCCAACGTGTCCGACCTGCCGCTCGTCGGCGGGGTGCAGAGCGGCCGCGGCCGCAACGTGACGATCGCGGGCCATCTTCTCTGGCGGCCGGGCGGGGGGCTGCTCTTCGGCGTGGAGTACCGACGGATCGAGACGTCGTACGCTGAGGGCACGGTGAGCGTCAATCACTTCAATGGGTACGCGGGACTGGCCTTCTAGTTAGCGGCCGGTCCGCCTGCGCACGGCGATCCAGGTCCCGAGCTGGAACTCGGAGCCGCTGTCGAGGAGGGTGTACCACACGTCGCCGCTAAGCGTGTCGCCGCGCAGCGTCCCGCGCAGTGAGACGGCCGCGTTGCGCGGCGTCACCCACCGGACCGTGACGCTGTCCCCTCTTCCCGGCCACCACGCCGCCGCCTGCGTGGTGCGGCCCCGCGGCGGCATCGTGTAGCCCGGCAGCGAGACCTCCGCCCGGAGCTGGGTGCTGGAGGGCGCCGAGGGGTCCGGCGCGGCGGCTGGCGTCGGCGTCAGCTGGAGGACCGCCGCGAGCGGCGCCGTGACCGTCCGCCCACGCGAAGGCCGGCGAGGCTGCGGCGGCGGCGCCGGGATCGTCCGCCCCTGGATCACCGCCTGCAGGGCGAAGGTGCCGGCCACCGCGTTCGGGGGCGGCGCCGCTGGCGCGGCCGGCGGAGGTGCCACCTCGGGGGCGGGCGCGCTCGCCGGCGCGGGATGCGAGCACGCCACCGCAGTGGCGAGCGCCGCCGCGGCCATCATCCGGAACGACCCGTCCTTCCACACGCTCATCACCGCCTCGTCGCGCTGCTGTCCATGCCTGCCAGGGTCGCGGGGCTCGGCCCCCGCTCGCGGCGCAGGCGCGCCGACACCCGTTCGTCCTGCCGCATCACGCGCAGGAAGTTGAGGCCGATCACCTTCTTCGCGTCGCCGTCGCTGTAGCCGCGCCGCAGCAGCTCGGCCGTGAGCCGGGGGAACATCGAGACGTCCGAGAGCCCCTGCGGCGCACAGTCGATGCCGTCGAAATCGCTGCCGTAACCCACGTGATCGATGCCGGCCACGTCGCGGATGTGGTCGATGTGGTCCGCCACGGCGCCGATGCCCGGCGGGGGTGGCGGCGGGTTCGCGGCCGTCCACGCCTGGAACGCCGCGCGCACTCCCGCCGTGTCCGGGCCGAACTGGGCGCGCAGGTCCCGCTCCCGTGTGTCACGCGCCGTCCCGTAGCGTGCCATCGCGGAGTCCACGAAGTAGCAGTAGAAGTTGACCATCACGATGCCGCCGTTGTCCCGCACCATCCGCAGGATGGCGTCGGGGACGTCCCGCGGGACATTGACGAGGGCGCGCGCCGAGGAGTGCGAGAAGATGACGGGCGCCGCCGAGACGCGCATCGCCTGCACCATCGTCGAGTCCGACACGTGCGCGAGGTCCACCAGCATCCCGAGACGGTTCATCTCGCGGACCACCTCGCGGCCGAAAGGCGAGAGCCCGCCCGCCCGCACGGTGTCGCTGTTCGCGTCGGCCCACGCCTGCCCGTTGTTCCACGTCAGCGTCATGTACCGGACGCCCAGCTCGTAGAGCTCCCGCAGCACCCCGAGGGAGTTCTCCATCGAGTGTCCGCCCTCGACACCGAACAACGCCGCGACCCGGTGCTGCCGGTGGATGCGCTCGATGTCGGCGGCGGTCCGGGCCATCGCGAAGGTCCCGGGCCAGCGCGCCACCATCTGCGTCATCAGGTCGATCTGCTCGAGCGTGAGGCGCAGCGCGCCACGCCGCGCCGCGGCGTCCGGGGCGACGAAGATGGACCAGAACTGGGCGCCGACGCCGCCGGCCCGCAGGCGCGGGATGTCCGTCATCAGCGCCGGGACCGGCTGGGCGATGTTCGCGCTGTCCCACGAGCTGCCGAAGTGCCCCACCACCGTCTCGGCCAGGTCGTTGTGCCCGTCCACCATCGGCACCGCCCGGTGCAGGCGCAGCGCCCGGCGCATCAGGGCGGCGGAATCGGTCTGGGCGTATAGGGGCGTCGCGACGGCAACGCCGAGGGCCAGCGCGAGGAGGATTCGCATAGGAGCGGACGTTACCCATCGCCCTGGGGAATGCACAACGGGCGCCCCACCCGGGACCGCTCGTGTGCCGTGGCGGTAGCCAGCCCTCACTCCAGACTGCACAGCGGGCGGCCCCACCCGGGACCGCCCGTGCGCCATGCCGGAAGGCACCCAGTCCGTCAGAAGTTGAACACCAGGTGCGCGGGCCCGAACACCCCGTCCACCTGGTCCATCAGCTCCGTGAAGCCCGCGAAGACGCTCCGCAGCGACTCGATGTCCTGTGCCGTCAGCGAGTGGCCGCCGGACGCGACGATGGTGGGGTTCCCCTGGCTCCCCCTCACGGTGGCGACCGTCACGCCGTTGAAGAGGATCTGGCCGGTGGCGGTGCTGTCGGTGGCGCTCAGGTCCAGCTCAACCGAGTTGCCGCCGTTGGCGACGCGCCAGAGGACTGTGGTGACCCCCGTCCCGACGTTGAGGTTCGCCTGGACGATGGCCTGGAACCCGTTCGACCCCGTCAGGGTGTAGTTAAGCCCCACCCCGGAGAGGGAGACCTGGACCTGAAGGTCGAAGTCGAGCCGCGCGGTGCCGTCGGTGATGTACCCCAGGGCCCCGAGCCCGAGTGCCGAGGTGGTGAGGGTGCCCGTGATGGTGTAGTCGGCGATGGTCTGGGAGAGGTACTTGATGAGCACGCCGAGCTTGTTGGATTGGGCGTTGCTCAGGTCCGTGAGGTCCACGTAGCCGACGACGATCAGCGGCTTCTGCGGCCGGTGCAGCACCGTGTCCCCGACGAGGTACAGCTTGAACCGCACGCCGTTCGACGGGGCGCCGGTCAAGGTCGAATCCACCACGTACTTATTGAGGGTCGTGTCCCAGACGAGCGTCCTGCCGAGGACGTTCACAGGAAAGATGGCCTGCTCGGCGGACGGGGTGCGCAGCGAGAGCTGCAACAACGCCGCGTGCTGCGCCGGTGAGAGCGTGAACCCGCGGGAGCCGCCGGGGAGCGGCGGCAGCACGGCCGCGGCCGCCGTGGCCGCCCCGCTAACCGCGCTGAAGCCGAACGAGGTCGAAAGCTCGCGCAGACTCTGGAAGGCGAGGTTGCTCGAGAACTGGTCCGTGATCCCCGACACGCCGGTCGCGACCGACTGCGGGTTGACGTTCTCGGGCTTGTTGACGTCGCTGCTGCACGCGGCGGCCGCGAGGCCGGCGGCGAGGGCGAGCGCGCCCATCCAGCGTCTCGTGCGCTTCACGGGGCTGCCTCCTGCACGGGTCAGGTACGGGGTCAATCGGCGCAATCTACCCGGTTTCCCGGCCCACACACGGTGACGGCGGCCACACCCGGCCGCCGCACCGCCCCTCATGCACCACGCGCCGTTCTCGGACCGCTACCGCTCGAACCAGCGGAACAGCGCGAGCGCGCGGGCGACGAACGCGTCGAGCGCCCCGGGCCAGACGGGATAGTTGGGCTCCAGGTACGCCAGGCGCCCTCCGGCGCCCGCGAGGACGCACAGCGGGTGATGCTCCAGGGCGCCGAGCACGTCGGGCGTGAACGCGCCCCGGACCGCCGCCTCGTCATCGCCCCGCAGGAGATACCGCGACGAGAAATCGGGATGGTCGGCGAAGTCGATGTCCTGGCTGCCGAACGTGGCCGTGATGCGATCGAGCGCGCTCTCAGGCCGCAGGGCGAACGCGGGGACCGCGACCCGCGGCGACTCGTACACCGCGAGTGTCTCGGCGTGGACGCGCTTGCGCCGCCCGCCCGTGCGGTCGGCGATGGTCATCGTCGCCCCGTCGTCGGTGCGGCGCAGTACGTTGGTGAGCCGACCGCGCTTCAAGTCGCCGACGAGCGGGAGCGCTGCCAGCGCGGCGAGGAGGTCCTCCGGCGGTGCGGGAAGCAGCGCGAAGTGCAGGGCGCGGCCGGCTTCCTCGAGTTCGAGGGTGCGGGCGGCGCCTCCGGTCAGACTGGGGATGGTGGGCATGTGCTCCGTCCAGGTTGGGGGTCTGTGCCCACGTTCCCGGACGGCAACCGCCGTGCCGCAACGCCGCGCGCTACCCCGTGGGTGGCGGTGGCAGAAGCTCGATCGAGCACCCTGCCGTGCCGGCTGGCCAGACGGGAGTGAACGATATGCCCTGCAGCGTCTTCTCCAGCCCCCGCTCTGATTTGGCGACTGTTTCGATCGGGAATCGCCAGGGCGGCACCTCAGGATCGAGACGCATCTCGAGGGGCTCGCCGAAGGAAAGTTCGGGGGCGAATCGCCCCTCGGTGATGGGGCCTTCGAGCGCCAGCCGGTAGCGCACCCGCACACGTCCATCCGCGCCGACCGCGATCTCCTTCGTCAGGTTCCGGTAGCCCCCCTCGGGCTGGAGACGCACGAGCACCTCTCCGTCGGCCGCCTCCACCGCGAAGCTCATCCGCGCGCGCGCCCAGCTCGCGAGTGGCGTGTAGTCCCCCGACGCGTACCGCTCGAATGCGAGGTCGGCGGGCAGCACCCGGTCCACGAACAGGGCGCGGTCCTCGTGGTCCGTCGGCGGGTGGCCCTCGACGTGGACGGCGTCCTCCGCGGGATGCTGCGCGCCCGTGTCGTGGTAGGCCTCCCGCCGCCGGGTGAGCGCTGCGGTGTGATTGGTGAGGGAGGCGAAGAGGGTGAGGTCCTCGATCGCGCCGCCGCGGGCGGGCGCTACCACCACCGAGCACGCCGCCGAGTGGATCCAGACCTCGTCGTAGCCGTCGCCGTCGAGGTCGCGCACCTCGAACGCGAGCGCCTCGCCCGCACGCAACTCGCGCTCGGCGAGCGCGAGGTGGTGCCAGACCGCGGCGCGCAGGTGCGGGAGGTAGAGCCCGCCGAACACGCCGTGCCAGTAGGCGTCGTTGCACTGCGCGCGGCCGATCGCGCGCCGCGCCGCCGGCGGGTCGCCCCGTTCGCGGCACAGCGCCGAGAGCGCCATCATCTTCTTGTGGGCGCGGTTGGCCTCGGGGTACTTCACGAGGAAGTTGCGCCAGTGGGAGCCGCGGACGAGCGCGCCGTCCGGCCCCGCCATCCGCGCCTCGCCCAGCTCGTGCTCCAGGTGGCGCAGGCGTCCCGCCGCGCGCGGCGGCAGCGACCACGCCTCCATCTCCCGGTACGACGCCGTCGGGAGGTAGGCAAGCCCGCCGCTCGGCGTCTCGGCCAGCGCCTCGGCGAAGGTGCTGAGCCGCAGCACGCCACGCGCCGCCGCCGCGCCCATCGCCTCGAGGAAGCGGTCGAGCCACCCGCGCTCGTAGACCCACTCCCGGGTCCCGGGCCACCCGCCGAACTTCTCCCCGTCGTCGGCCAGGACCGCGAGCCGGTGGCCGCGGTCCCGCAACCGCTCCAAGTACGCGACGACGTCGGCCGGCGGCTTGAAGGGCACCAGGTAGCGGAGATGCTCGTCGATCGGGAAGAGCGCGACCCCCTTGCCGCCGCTCTCCGTGCGGAAGGGCGCGTGCAGCTGCTCGCGCTCGAACCCCGTCACCAGGAAGTGACGGTCGTCCACCAGCGCGAACCGCACCCCCGCGTCGGCGAGGTCGGCCGCCAGCTCCGGCTCCCAGACCCGCTCGGTGAGCCACAGGCCCGTCGCGTCCACCCCGAACAGCCGGCGCAGCGCCTCACGCATCCACCCGATCTGCTCGAGGCGGTCCTCCCGCGGGAGCGCCGCCAGCACCGGCTCGTAGAACCCGGCGAGGAGCAGCTCCAGCCGGCCGTCGGCGACGAGACGGCCGACGACGTTGAGGTAGCCGG
>JBEKGT010000004.1:0-30493 GCA_050012655.1 Gemmatimonadales bacterium
CGATCGCCACGACCTCTCCCCTATGGGCCTCGAAGGCGATCTCCTCCAGCACGGGAGGCCCGCCGGGGTACGCGAATCCGACGCGCTCGAACGCCATCCGGTCATCCAAGCCCCGCGCCGTCTCGGTGCCCGGCGCATTGGCCTCCACTGGCGGCAGGTCGAGGATCTCGAGCACCCGCTCCCCGGCGGCGAGCGCCTGCTGGAGCTGGGAGGGAAGGCTCGCGAGGAACTTGAGCGGCGTGAGGAGCCGGAGCGCGACCGCGAGGAAGGTGATGAACGTCTCGGGGCGCATCGAGGCCGCGGGGCCCGTGGCCAGGGCGGCGCCGACCCACAGGAGCACCACGGTGAGGAGCGCGCCGAAGGTCTCGCTGATCGGGTGGGAGAGGAGCGCGATCCGCTGCATCCGGATCACGCCCCCGGCGTAGCGGTCGGCGGCGGCGGCGAACCGCCGCCGCTCGTACGGCTCCGCCGCGTACGCCTTCACCAGCCGCACCCCGGCGACCGTCTCCTGCATCACGCTGGTCAGCTCGCCGCGGTCGTCGAGGGTGGCGCGGAAGCCCTTGCGCAGCCTGCCGAGGAGCGGGCGGAGGGAGAAGATGAGGAGCGGAGCCAGCAGCAGCGCGAGGCCCGTCAGCCGCCACGAGAGGGCGAAGAGGATGAAGAGGTAGACGATCACCGTGGCGATCGACGAGAGGAAGGACGCGGCCGTGTCGCCGAGGAGGCCGCGCAACTGGTCGGTGTCGGCGAGCATCCGGGTGAGGAGCTGCCCGCCCTTGGTCCGCTGGAAGAAGTCGAGCCGCATCCCCTGCAGGTGGGCGTAGAGCCGAGTCCGGAGGTCGCGGACCACCCGCTCCTGGACCATCACGCTGCCGATCCGCGCGCCGTACAGCGCCGCGTTCTTGACGGCGAACGAGGCCAGGATCAGGAAGGTGACGTTGCGGAGCGCCGCCCGCGGCGTGCCCTCCAGCAGCCCCCCCACCGTGTGCTTCAGCACCCACTCCACCGCGTTCCCAGCCACCGGCAGCGCCGAGGTGTTGCCGAAGACGGTCCGGAGGAACGGGATGATGATGACGAAGGTGAACCCCTCGAGCACCGACGACACGACCGCGGCGGCGAGCGCGGCGAAGAAGAGCGGCAGGTACGGCCGCAGGAATCCGAGGAGCTGGCGGTAACGGTGCATCGGTCAGCCCGCGCGCGGGGTGAGCAGGGCCACCGGGAGGATCATCTCCTCAGGGGAGACGCCGCCGTGGAGGAAGGCGCCGCGATAGCGCGCCTGGTACTCGCGGAGCCGGGTCGGGTAGACGAAGAAGCGGTCCTCGAGCGCGAGGAGGCAGCGGACGCCGAGCCCCCGGGCGGGGAGGCCGTACGTCACGGGGTCGTCCACCACGATGGCGGCGCCCTGCTCCTCGGCGCGGAGGTCCTCGCCGAACTTGAAGCGCAGGTTGGCCGTGGCGTCGCGCTTCGCGAACACCGTGGCGGGCGTCGCGCACGGGATGGAGCCGTGGTCGCTGGTCAGCACCACCGGCACCCGCCGCCGCTCGGCCTCGCGGAGCGCCGCCTTGAGTGCCGACCGCTGGTACCACGCGGCGGTCAGCGAGCGGAGCGCCGCTTCGTCGCGCGCCACCTCCAGCAGGATCGGGTTCTCCGAGCGGCCGTGGGTCAGCTGGTCCACGAAGTTGAAGACGAGCGCGGTGACGCCGTCCTGCGCGAGGTAGGCGGGGAGGCGCCGCAGCAGGTCCTCGCCGTCGGAACCGCCGAACAGCTTCTCGTAGCGGGTGGCGACGGGGCGGCCGGTGAGGCGCTCCATCTGGCGGGCGAGGAAGTCCGCCTCGTGGGCGTTGAGGCCCTCCTCCTCGCGCTCGGTCCACCAGTCGGGGAAGGTGTTCGCGATGTCGCGCGGGAGGAGCCCCGCGAAGAGCGCGTTGCGGCTGTACGGCGTGGCGCTCGGCACGATGCTGAAGTAATACGACGTCTCGATGTCGAAGAGGGGCGCCACCAGCGGCTGCAGGACCTCCCACTGGTCGAGCCGGAGGCAGTCCACCACCACGAAGAGGACGCGTCCCCGTTCGCGCAGGACGGGGAGGACCATCTCCTCGACCAGGTCGTGGGAGAGCGCCGGCCGGTCGGCGTCCTCCTCCGAGATCCAGCGCGGATAGTGGCGCGCGACGAAGGCGCCGAAGTCGCGGCGGAGGCTGCTCCGCAAGGTGAACAGCGCCTCCTGGAGCCCTTGCTCGGGCGCCTCGGCGAGGCGGATGTCCCACACCGCCAGCTCGCGCGCCAGATCGATCCACTCGCGCCAGCCGAGCGCCGTGCCGCGCCGCGCCTCGAGCTCGCGGAAGCGCGTGACGAACTCGCGCGAGAGGTGCTGCTGGCGGATGCGGTCGCCTTCGAGGAGGCGGGTGACGACGGAGAGCACCTGCCGCGGCTGGAGGGGCTTGACGAGGTAGTCGTCCACGGAGAGCCCGATCGCCTCGCGCATGATCCGCGGGTCCTCGGACTTGGTGACCATCACGACCGGCACCGCGGCGTCGAGCGCGCGGATGGCCCCGAAGAGCTCGAGGCCGCGCCGGCCCGGCATCTGCTCGTCCACCAAGACGACGCCGTACGGCTGACGGCGAAGCAGCTCAAGGGCGTCGTCGCCGTGGGCCACGCACGCCACCTCGAACCCGTGGTCGGCGAGGAAGCGCCGGTGCGACTCGAGGCTCTCCAGTTCGTCGTCCACCCAGAGCACGGTGCGGGGCCGCTGTGCCATGGAGCGAACCTAGCCGCTGGCCTCCCGCCCCGCTACATTCGCGGCGAGGCCCTCTCCCGACTGACGATGACGCATCCCGCTCTCGAGCCCGCCGATCGCGCCCTCGTCGCCGCACTGGCGGCGAGCGCCCGCGGCCCCGAACGCGACGGTGTGTTCGCGCTCTGGCTGGCGGTGCGCGCCGCCCTCGCCGGCGCGCCGGCGGAGGGCGCGCCGTCCCGCCAGACCGAGCGGCTGCGGGCGGTCGGGCAGCGGGTACGGAGCCTGACCGCGGCGGCGCCGCTCCGCCGCTCGATCGCCGCGGCGCTCGCCGATCTCGCCGCCCCGCGCGGCGTGGCGCCCGCCGTGGTGCTCTCGCACCTCGTGGCGCCCGCGGCGGAGAACTGCCCGCCCGCAGCGGCCGCGGCGGTCCAGGCCGCGGCCCGCTCGGCCCGGCCTGCCGCTCCGGAGGTAGGCCGGTGAGCCCCGACCTTCCCCGTCGCCGCCGTTCCGCCGAGGGCGTGGTCGAGCGCCTGGACGACACCTTCGCGGGGGTCCCCAACCCCGACACCGTGCCCACCGGTTTCCCCGGCATCGACCGGATGCTCGGGGGCGGCCTGCGGCGGCGCGACCTCGTGGTGCTCGGGGGAGACGTCGGCGCGGGGAAATCGTCCCTGGCGCTCGGCATCGCGCTGCGGGTCGCGGCACGCGGCGAGCGCGCCGTGGTCCTCTCGGCGGAGATGGACGAGGAGCGCCTCTACGAGCGCGCCCTGGCGATCGAGGGCCGCGTCCGCCTCAACGACATCCGCCGCGCGACACTCGGGGACGAGGCGCGCGCCGCGCTCGGCGCCGGCGCGGTCCGCCTGCGGGACTGGCCGCTGGTGCCCATCCCCACCACCGGACTCGACTTCGACGCCATCGTGGCGCAGGTGCGGGAACAGCGCGCGGCGCTGACCGTCGTGGACTACCTGCAGGCGCTGCCGCCCGCCGCCGCCGGCACCCACGACGAACAGGCCGCCGCGGCGGTGCGCCTGCTCAAGGAGGCGGCGCTCGCAGGCGACACCGCCGTCCTCCTGGCCGCACAGCTGCCGCACCACAACCCGAAGCGGCGCGACGTCCGCCCCAACCTCGACGATTTCGGGGCGCTGGGCGCCGTGAAGTTCCACGGCGACGTGGTCCTGGGGTTGTTCCGGGAGGAGATGTACCAGGCGTGGCGGGGCCTGGAGGGGGCGACGGAGCTCATCGTGGCGAAGAACCGCCACGGGGCGACGGGCTTCGTAGACCTCTATTTCTACCGGGAGTGGATGCGGTTCGAGGACATGCTCGACCCGGACCGCTAGCGCTTCGCGCTGTCCGTCACCGGCACGCCCATTCCCGCCGCCCCACCCACCGCGCCGATGATCGTGTACTCGGTGCCGTTCGGCTGGCGACCGGGCCGCACTTGGATCCAGAGCGGGGGCCCGTCGCGCTGGGCGTAGAGGTCGATCCGCGTGCTGTCGGCCAGGTCCCCGACGATCCGGAACCCGGACTTCGGGAGCTCCCGGCGATAGTAGGCCGCCACCGAGTCGGGCGGCCACGCGATGGTCAGCACGATCCGCGCGGCGTCCGCGGTGCCGGCGGTGTCCACGACCTGGGCGACGTCGGGGATCGGGACGCCGGTGAGGACCGGCGGGGTCCGGACGGGCTTGCCCGTGTCGTCCTTCGCGACGCACGCGGCGATCGCGACGAGGGTGGCCGCAACGAGGAGGAGAGGGGTTCTCACGGGGGGAAACCTCGCCTCGACGCCGGGCGCGGTCAAGCGCGCGTTGCTCGGGTCCCCGGCGGAAAATAGATTCCCGGCATCGTCGGGAGGTGAGCCGTGGCCGGCCACAGCAAGTGGAAGCAGATCAAGCGCAAGAAGGCCGTGACGGATGCGCGGCGCGGCGCCCATTTCACCAAGCTCATCAAGGAGATCACCGTCGCCGCCCGCTCGGGCGGGGGCGACCCCGCGGGCAACGCCCGCCTCCGCACGGCCATCGACACCGCGAAGCAGGCGAACATGCCGCTCGACAACATCGAGCGCGCGGTCAAGACGGGCACGGGCGCCCTTGAGGGGGTCCAGTACGAGGAGATCACCTACGAGGGGTACGGCCCCGGCGGGGCGGCGATCCTCATCGAGGTGACGACCGACAACCCGAACCGCACGGTCGCCGACATCCGCCACATCTTCGACCGGCACGGCGGCAAGCTCGCCGCCAGCGGCGCCGTCGCCTTCCAGTTCGACAAGCGGGGCCAGATCTACGTGGACGCCGCGCGCCACGAAGAGGACACGGTGATGGAGGCCGCGCTCGACGCCGGCGCGACCGACTTCGTCCGCGAGGGCGATCAGTACATCGTGAGCACCGGCACCACCGACCTGCACGCGGTGCAGGAGGCGCTCAAGGCCCGGCGCATCGCCCCGGAGTCGGCCGAGATCGCCATGATCCCCAGGTCCACGGTGAAGGTCGAGGGGAAGAACGCCGAGGTGCTGGTGAAGCTGATGGAGGCGCTCGAGGAGCACGACGACGTGTCCCGGGTGTCCTCCAACTTCGACGTCGACTTCGAGGCGCTGGCCGGCGTGTGATCGTGCTCGGGGTGGACCCGGGCACGGCCGCCACGGGCTACGGGGTCGTCGACCGCGGCGCCGCGGGCACCCTGCGCCTCGTCGAGTGCGGCGTGATCCGCCCCAAGGCAGGCGCCACTCTCGCGGTCCGTCTCCAGGCCATCTTCGAGGAACTCTCCGCGCTCATCGCCCGCCACGGTCCCGACGCCCTCGCCGTCGAGAGCGTCTTCGTCGCCAGGAACGTCCGCAGCGCGCTCGTCCTCGGCCACGCCCGCGGGGTGATCCTGCTCGCGGCGGCCCAGGCGGGGCTCGACGTGGCGGAGTATCCCCCCGCCACCATCAAGAAGGCCGTGGTGGGCGCGGGCGCCGCCACCAAGGTCCAGGTCCAGCAGATGGTGGCGCGCATCCTCCGCCTGCAGTCGCCGCCCGAGCCGAGCGACGCGGCCGACGGCGTGGCGGTGGCGCTCACCCACGCCATGCGCTCAGGGCGGGTGCTGCGCCGCGCGGTGGTCGGATGATCGCCCTCGTCGCCGGCACCCTCGCTCTCAAGGAGCCCGACCGCGTGGTGGTGCGCACCGCCTCCGGCCTCGGCTACGAGGTGTTCGTGCCGACGCGGGCGCTCGAAGCGCTGCCGCGCCCCGGGCAGCCGGTGGAGCTCCACACCTGCCTGGTGATCCGCGAGGACGGCCAGACGCTCTTCGGGTTCGCGAACGCGGAGGAGCGCCGCGTCTTCCAGCGGCTGATGACCGCCAGCGGCGTGGGTCCGCGGCTCGCGCTGGCGATGCTCTCGGTGCTCCCCTCCGAGCGCATCGTGCGCGCCATCCGGGAGCGCGACATCGCCGTGCTGGTTTCCGTCCCGGGAGTCGGGAAGAAGACCGCCGAGCGGCTCATCGTGGAGCTGGGGGACAAGACCGACGACCTGGTGGCGGAGGCCGGCACTCCCGCCACCTCGGTGAGCGAGGCCGCCGCCCGGGCGCTGCAGCAGCTCGGCTACACCGCCGCCGAGGCGGACGAGGCGGTCCGCCGCACCCTCGCCGAGGACGCGACGCTCCCCACCGCCGCGCTCGTCAAGCGCGCCCTCGCACGATTGGCCCGGAGCTGACGTGGCCCCCCGCGCCCAGATCACCACGCCCGACCCGCTCCCCGACGACAGCGGCGCCGAGGCGTCGCTCCGCCCCTCGCGGCTCGACGAGTTCGTCGGCCAGGCGAAGGTGAAGGAGAACCTCCAGATCGCCATCGATGCGGCGCGGGGGCGGGGCGAGCCGCTCGACCACACCCTCTTCTTCGGCCCCCCCGGCCTCGGCAAGACGACCCTGGCGATCCTCCTCGCCAGGGAGATGGGTGTCGGGATCCGCACGACGACGGGGCCGGTCCTCGAGCGTCCCGGCGACCTGGTCGGGCTGCTCACGGGCCTGCGTTCCGGCGACATCCTCTTCATCGACGAGGTCCACCGTCTGCGTCCGGCGCTGGAGGAGTTCCTCTATCCGGCGATGGAGGACCGCCGCGTGGACGTGCGGATCAGCGAAGGACCGCACGCCGAGACGATCCCGATGGCGCTCGAGCCCTTCACCCTGATTGGCGCGACGACCCGCTACGGGCTCCTCACGCCGCCGATGCGGGCCCGCTTCGGGATGGTGGAACGGCTCAACTTCTACCCGGCGGAGGACCTCGCCAGGATCGTGCGCCGCTCCGCGAGGATCCTCGACGTGGCGGTGGACGACGCTGGCGCCGACGAGATCGCCAAGCGCAGCCGCGGCACGCCCCGCATCGCCAACCGGCTGCTGCGCCGCGTGCGGGACTACGCGTCGGTGCGCGCCGACGGCACGGTCACGCGCGAGGTCGCCCAGGTGGCGCTCCAGCGCCTCGACGTGGACGAGTTCGGCCTCGACGACATGGACGCGCGGATCCTCAAGACCATCATCGAGAAGTTCGAGGGGGGGCCGGTGGGGCTGGGCACCGTGGCGGTGGCCGTGGGTGAGGACGCCGGCACCCTGGAAGAGGTCTACGAGCCCTTCCTCATCCAGCAGGGGTTCCTGGCCCGCACTCCGCGGGGCCGGGTGGCCACTCCCGCCGCGTACCGGCACTTCGGCTTCGCGGCGCCCAAGGGGCAGGAGACGCTCTTCGGCCAGTAGCCGGCCGCGCCCGCGATCGGGCGGGGCTGACCCTCCACGTCCTCGCCGAGGGGACCTAGTTCGTCGCCCGATGGGCCGGGGCGGGCTTGTCGGGGACATCGGTCGCCGGGGAGGCGGCCGCCACGCCGCGGCGCCGCGCGCGAAGGCGGAGCAGCATCTCGAAGGCCACCACCGCGGAGGTCAGCCACACGGCGCCGGCGCTCCACCCGCCGGCGATGTCCGACACCCAGTGGACTCCCAGATAGACGCGAGAGACGCCCACCAGGACCACCATCGTCAGGGCGAGCGCCAAGCCCGCCGACCTGGCCGCCCACGGCCAGGGTTGTCGCAGCACGACGTACGCAAGCGCCCCGAAGGTGATGAGGGAGCCCATCGCGTGGCCGCTCGGGAACGAGTACCACCGAGCGACGGCGATGGCCGAGGCCAGGTCGGGCCGCGCCCGCGCGAAGATCAGCTTGAGTCCCAAGCCCAGGAGTCCGCCCGTCACGCCGGTGACCACCACGAAGACGGCGGAAGCCCGCTCCTTCCGGATGAGTAGCACCGCCACCACCACCACCACGATCGCCGCCAGGCCGAGCGTCCCGCCGACTGCCGTCGCGGCGCTGAGGAGGACCGTCATCGCGGCCTGGCGCTCCTGACCGAACCAGGTGTGGATGACCTGGTCGGCTCGAACCACCGCAGAGGTGGTGAGCCGGACCTGCTCCGCAAGTTCCACGAACAGGTAACCCGCGACGAGCGCCGCGACGCCCCCGACGACCATCACGAGGACGATGGGCGCGTACGAGCCGATCGGGCCGGATTGTCCGATGGACCACTTCCCCGCGCGGCTGCGTACGACCCACGTCGCAGCGCCCTTCGCGCCCGCCTTCGCCATGGCGACGAGGCCGGCGAGCGGCCGGTAGCAGAGCGCCCAGAAGAGGAGGAACAGCACCACCGGCGCCGCGAAGGCAGTGAGGAGACTGCCAAGGACGAGCATCACCGCGGAAGGTGTCGGGACACCCGGGGGGATTCAAGCGCTCGTTCGTGCGAGAGGGACCTGGCGGAAGCCTCGCCCGTCCGGCCGGGGGCCGCGAGTCCGCCCTGCGATCCAGGCGCCCGCCGCCGCACCGGACGCTTTGGCCCGGCGCGCCGTCTTCGCAGCAGGCCGCGCCTCGCGCGTCCGCGCCCCGGTTGCCCCGGCCGTCGGCCGGCCTTACCCTGAAGACGAGTGCCGTAGCCTCACCCGCATCAGATGGTCGTCCATGAAGAAGCTCGTCTTCGCCGTCGCGATCGCATGCGCCTCGCACGCCCCGCTCGTCGCCCAGTCCCTGGACAGCGCCCGTTGGGAACGCGAGGCCCGGAACGTCACAATCATCCGCGACGACTGGGGCATCCCGCACGTCTACGGGCGGACCGACGCCGATGCGGTCTTCGGCCTGATGTACGCCCAGGCCGAGGATGACTTCAACCGGGTGGAGATGAACCTCCTCAACGCCATGGGACGGATGGCGGAGGCGGAGGGCGCGTCCCGCATCTGGCAGGACCTGCGGATGCGGCTGGTGGTCGACCCGGACTCGACGCGGGCGCTGTACCGGGCGAGCCCGCCGTGGCTCAGGCGGCTGATGGACGCGTGGGCCGACGGGCTCAACTTCTACCTCGCCCGGCATCCTGAGGTGCGCCCAAGCGTTCTCACCCGCTTCGAGCCCTGGATGGCGCTCACCTTCACGGAGGGCAGCATCGGCTGGGACATCGAGCGGGTCGACCTCGGCCAGCTCGCGGCGTTCTACGGCGGGGTCACGGCGCCCGCCGCCGGCGACGGGGAGGGCACCGGCGACGCGGAGCGCGAGCCGACGGGGTCGAACGGCATCGCGATCGCGCCCTCGCGCACGGCCGGCCACCACGCCCTCCTCCTGATCAACCCGCACACGTCGTTCTTCTTCCGGGCCGAAGCACAGGTGTCGAGCAACCAGGGCCTCGACGCCTACGGCGCGGTGACGTGGGGGCAGTTCTTCGTGTATCAGGGCTTCAACGACCGCATCGGCTGGATGCACACGTCGAGCGGCGTGGACAACATCGACGAGTACCTGGAGACGGTGACGCCGCACGAGATCGGCTACACGTACCGGTACGGGGGCGCGGACCTGCCGATCGCCGCCTCCACGATCACCCTCCGCTACCGGACCCCGGACGGCATGGCCGAGCGGCGGTTCACGGTGTACCGCACCCGGCACGGGCCCGTGGTCCGCCGGGCCGGCGACCGCTGGGTGAGCGTGCGCCTGATGCACGACCCGCTCCACGCGTTGATCCAGGCCTACACGCGCACCAAGGCCAGGGACTACCGCGCGTTCCGGCGGATCATGGACCTGCACACCAACTCGTCCAACAACACCATCTTCGCCAGCGCCGACGGCGACATCGCCTACTTCCACTCGAACTTCATCCCGCGGCGCGACACCGCGTTCGACTGGACGCGGCCGGTGGACGGCAGCGACCCCGCCACCGACTGGCACGGCGTGCTGTCCGTGGACGAGACCCCGCACGTGGTGAATCCGCCGAGCGGCTGGCTCTACAACTCGAACGACTGGCCGTGGGCGGCCGCGGGACCCGACAGCCCGCGGCGGGCCGACTTCCCGGCCTACGTCGAGAGCGGCGGCCCATCGGCCCGGGGGCGCCACGCGGTGCGGGTGCTCGAGCACGCGCGGGTCTGGACGCTCGACTCCCTCCAGGCCGCGGCGTACGACAGTTACCTGCCCTGGTTCGAGCGCACGATTCCCGCGCTGGTCAGGGCGTGGGACGGGACCGCGGCAACCGATCCGCTGAAGGCGAAGCTGCAGGGGCAGATCGAGTTGCTGCGGGCCTGGGACCTCCGGTGGTCGGTGTCGTCCGTCCCCACGTCCCTGGCCGTGTTCTGGGGAGAGAACGCTTCGCGGCGGGTGGGACGCGACGCGCGAGAAGCGAGGATGCCAGTCGAAGACTACGTGGCCACGCGGGCGGCGGCGGGCGAGCTGCTCGCGGCGCTGTCGGCGGCGTCGGACACGCTCGCGGCCGGATTCGGGACCTGGAGAACGCCGTGGGGCGACATCAACCGCTTCCAGCGCCTGACGGGCGACATCGTCCAGCCCTTCAGCGACTCCGGGCCGAGCATTCCGGTGGGCTTCACATCCTCGCTGTGGGGCTCGCTGGCCGCATTCGGGGCGCGAGCCTGGCCGGGAACCAGGAAGTGGTACGGGACCAGCGGAAACAGCTTCGTGGCCGTGGTCGAGTTCGGGGACAGCGTGCGGGCAAGAGCGGTCACGGCGGGCGGAGAGAACGGCCATCCCGGCTCGCCGCACTTCAACGACGAGGCGGGACGGTACGTGACGGGGAATCTGCGGGACGTCTATTTCTACCGCCCGCAACTCAGGGGCCACACCGAGCGTGAGTACCATCCCGGGAGCTGACGAGCTCACGACAGCGCGGTGGCACCGATCGCGACCTTCCGGGGTCGCGTTGCGCCTTCGGTGCGCCGCCGGGCGGCCGGAGGCCGGGGGGGAGCGGAGCGCCTTGCACCGCCCCTAGTCCTTCCGAGCGACCCCCGATTCATCCTTCCGTGCGATACCCCGGACGCGCGCCGTGCCCTACCCTTCCCTCGACCCGACAGAGCCTTCCGTAGGAGACCACTTCCCCGCTCTGCAGGGCCGCGCGATCGTGCCCCCAAAGGAGCGCCCGGTGTCTCGTCAACGCATCGCCATCATCCTCGCGGCCGTCGCCCTCTGCGGCTGTCAGACTGCAGCCGCACAATCGAACGATCCGCCAGCCCGAGTCGGGCGCGTGAGCGATGTGACCGGCTCCGTGTCGCTCCTGCCGGTCGGCGAGACGACCTGGAGCAGCGCGTCGCTCAACTACCCGCTGACCACCGGTGACGCCGTCTGGGCCGACGCCGATGGGCGCGCCGAGATCCACGTGGGCTCGTCGGCGGTCCGCATCGCCGCGGGGACTTCGCTCGCGTTCGACGCGATCAAGGACAACCTCATCCAGCTGCGCATCGGACAGGGCGCCGTGCAGGTCCGGCTCCGCGCGCTGAGCCAGGACGACAGCTACGAGATCGACTCACCGGCGGGCGCCATCCTGCTGCACGCGGCGGGAGACTACCGCATCGACGTGACGCCGGACGGCCGACGGACCACCGTCACCGTGCGCCAGGGGGACGCCGACGTCATGGTCGGCAACGACACGTATCCCCTGCGCCAGGGGACCTCGGTCACGCTCACCGGGAACGGGGCGCCGCCGATTGCAAACGGTGGCGCGATGGCGCCGGACGACTGGGAGAACTGGGCCGACGCGCGCGACCGGCGCGAGGATGCGGTGCCGGCCACGCGCTACGTCTCGCGCGAGATGGTCGGCTACGAAGATCTCGACCGATACGGCGACTGGCAGGTCGACGCGGCGTACGGCCCAGTCTGGTATCCCCGTTCCGTCTCCTCCGACTGGGCGCCGTACCGCACCGGACGCTGGGAGTCGGTGCAGCCGTGGGGCTGGACGTGGATCGACGAGGAACCGTGGGGATTCGCGCCCTTCCATTACGGGCGCTGGGCGAATCAGCGTGGGCGGTGGGGCTGGATCCCGGGCAGCGAACGCGCGCGCCCCGTCTATTCCCCGGCAATGGTCGCGTTCGTGAGCGGCGACGGCTGGAACGCCTCGCTGTCGCTGGGCGCCGGCGGCGGAGTCGGCTGGGTGCCGCTCGGCCCGAACGAAGTGTTCGTGCCCGCGTACCGGAACAGCCCCACCTACGCCCGCAACATCAACGTCACCAACGTCAACGTGACGCGCATCGATGTCACACGCGTCGACATCAACACGGCACACTACGCCAACCGGAACATCCCGGGGGCGGTGACGGCGGTGCCGCGTGACGTCTTCATGGGATCACGGCCGGTGCAACGCGCGGCCGTGCCGGTCCGGCCGGCCGATCTCGCCAGGGTACGGGTCTCGGCGGCACCGATCGCCGCGGGTGTGCCCGTCGCGCCGCCACCTCGCGGGTCGCCGATGGATCGCGCCCGGCCCGACAACGCCGGCACGATCCGGCAACCTCCCGTCGCGCTGTCGCGCTCGCCGATGACGCCGCGGCGTCCCGGCGCGGCGGCGACGCCGAAACCGATCTCCCCTGCGGGGCAGCAGGATCGCGGACGCGCGAACGACAACCCGCAGCCGGTGACTCCCCCGGGTCAGCACGGCCGTGGCCGTCCGAACGCCTCTCAGCCGCCGGTCACTCCTCCGGGCCAGCAGGATCGCGGACAGAGGTACGGCAATCAGCCGACGGTGACGCCGCCGCCGACGGCACCGACGATCCCGCCGAAGCAGGCCCAGAACCAGGGTCGGGGCCGCGACCAACGGTCGCTGCCGACACCCATCCGGCCGGTCCAGACGCCGACGGCACCCACGGCCCCGCCGGCCCGCGGCCGCGGCCAGCCGACGCAACCGGCGACGCAGCCGTCTCCGAGACCACCCGTCCCCGCGACGGCAACGCCCACGGCCCCGCCGGCCCGCGGCCGCGGCCAGCCGACACAACCGGCGACGCAGCCGTCTCCGAGACCGCCCGTCCCCGCGACGGCAACGCCCACGGCCCCGCCGGCCCGCGGCCGCGGCCAACCGACGCAACCGGCGCCGCAACGGGTGGCACCCGCTCCGGCACAGAGGCCGACGCCTCCTGGACGCGCTCCCACGACGCCGCCCCAGACGGGCCGCGACGCCAAGCCGGCGAGGACAAGGCCCGATTCCGGCCACGGCCATGGCACCCCGGCTCTTCAACTGTTCTACCAGGAGTAGGAGCAGCACCGGGAGGGATCGGGCCCGCGGGCGCGACGCCGTCGCCGTCCCATCGGAAGGACCCGCAGTGCGTGGGCCTGGCGTGAGCACCGCCAGCCCGCCGTCGTGGCGAACCCATATACGAGAGAAGTAGTCTTCTATAACGCGCACGCGCGCCATGAACGCGCGGGCGGGCGCCGACCGGTCACGTCGAGGCCTTCTCCAGCAGCACGACCTGCCACATGCCCCCGAAGATGGAGGGCTCGCGCTGCGTGACGCGCAGCGAGGGCGCGGCCGCGAGGGTGGCGGGCAGATCGAGGAGGAACCCGGTGAGGTGCCGGTGGGTGAGCGCGTGCGCGCCGCGGCGCAGGAGCGAGGGGCGGCCGCCGAAGGGCAGCATCTTGTCCCAGACGACGGCGCGGCCACCGGGCCGCAGGGTGCGCTCCATCTCGTGCAGCGCCATGGCGGGGTCCGGGACCACGGCGAGGATGAGGTGTAGGATGGCGGCGTCGAAGCGCCCGTCCGCGAAGGGGAGCGACGCGGCGGAGGCCTCGGTTAGGGTGATGGGGAAGTCGAGCCGCTCCGCCCGGTGTCGCGCGCGGCGGAGCATCGCCGCGGTGAGGTCCACCGCGTCGTAGCGCGCGTGGCGCGGCAGGTGGGGGAGATCGAGGCCCGTCCCGACGCCGAGGAGGAGGACGCGCTCCCCCGGCAGCGGCGCGAGAGTCTCGATGGAGCGGCGGCGCGCGTAGCCGATGCCGCCGACGATGACGTCGTAGAAGAACGCCCAGAACCCGTACGCACGCCTGAGGGAGGCGTCGCTCATGCCGGGAAACGAACCGTGCTCCTGACGCTCTGCAAGGGGAAGTTGCACCGCGCCACCGTCACGCAGGCGGAGCTGCACTACGTGGGCAGCATCACCATCGCCGCCGACCTGATGGGCGCCGCGGGCTTGGTGCCGTGGGAGAAGGTGCAGGTGGTGGACGTGGCGAACGGCGCGCGGTTCGAGACGTACGCGCTCGCGGGCGCCGCGGGCTCGGGCGTCGTGTGCGTCAACGGCGCCGCAGCGCGGCTGGTGCAGGTGGGCGACCCGGTCATCATCATCGCGTACGCGCAGCTCAGGCCGGACGAGGCGCGCGGCTTCCGGCCCACCATCGCACTGCTGAACCCCGACAACACCGTGCGCGAGGTGCTCACCCCATCGCAAGCCGACGACCTAGCGCGGCACCCGGAGCTGGCGGAGGAGTGAGGGCCGCAGTGGGTGCGGGCCGCGAGGCGGCGGCGGTGCCTTGGGCAGCGTGGCACACCATGCAGCGGTCAGGGGTAGGCGCTCTGTGCTTCGGCTCGTACCTTACGCCCGCGCCCGGAGACGACCCGCCGGGCCCGCGGAGCCACGGCACCGGTGAAGACCTCCGACTTCGACTACGAGCTTCCCCCCGAGCTGATCGCGCAGGTGCCTGCCGAGCGCCGCGACGCGAGCCGGCTGCTGGTGTTGCGCCGTCAGGCGTCGGCCGTCGACCGTCAGCCCGCCCCCATCTCCCATCACCCATCACTCCTCACCCATCACGCATCACCTATCACGCATCACGTCTTCAGCGACCTGGCCTCTCTGATCGCGCCGAACGATGTGGTTGTGGTGAACGACTCCCGCGTCATCCCGGCGCGCCTGCTGGCGACGCGCGCCGGCGGCGGCGCCGCCGAGGTGCTGCTCGTGAAGCGCGAGGGGGACGGGACGTGGCGGGCGCTGGTCCGCCCCGGCGCCCGCATCCGGGCTGGGGCCGTGCTCCGGCTCGACGGCGACGACCGCATCGAGGTGGTCGAGCACATCGCCACGGGCGAGCGGCGCGTGCGGCTGGCCGGGGTTGGCGGCGACGACGCCATCCTCGCGAGGCACGGTCGGGTCCCCCTCCCACCGTACATCCGGCGCGATCCGACTCCCCAGGACGCCGAGCGCTACCAGACCGTCTACGCCGACGCGCCCGGCTCCGTCGCAGCGCCCACGGCGGGGCTCCACTTCACACCGGAGCTACTCGCGGAGATCGCGGCGCAGGGCGCACAGGTGGCGCGGGTGACGCTGCACGTCGGGCCCGGCACCTTCCGGCCGGTGGCCGTGGAGGACCCCGCGGCGCACCACCTCGACGCCGAGGCGTACGTGGTGCCGGACGTGGCGGCCTCGGCCATCGCGGCCGCGCGCGCGGGGGGCGGCGCCGTGTGGGCGGTGGGCACCACCGTGACACGGACGTTGGAGGCATGCGTGGGCCCCGATGGCGCCGTCGCGGCCGGCGCGGGGTGGACCTCGCTCTTCATCCGTCCCGGCCACACCTTTCGGGCCGTGGACCACTTGGTGACGAACTTCCATCTTCCCCGCTCCACCCTGCTGATGCTGGTGGCGGCTTTCGCGGGGAGAGAGGCGGTGCTGGCGGCGTACCGCGAGGCAGTGACGCGGCGCTACCGCTTCTACAGCTACGGCGACGCGATGGCGATCCTCTGATGTTCGAGTTCCGCGTCGAGGCCACGGCGGGCGCGGCGGGCGCGGCGCGCGCGGGACGCTGGGCGTTGCCCCACGGCGAGGTGGAGACGCCGTGCTTCATGCCGGTGGGGACGCAGGGCACGGTGCGCGCCCTCTCGCCGCGCGACCTCGAGGCCGTCGGTGCCCGGATCGTGCTGGCGAACACGTATCACCTCTTCCTGCGCCCCGGGGAGGAGACGGTCGGGAAGCTCGGCGGGCTGCATCGCTTCATGGGGTGGCCGCACCCTCTCCTCACCGATTCCGGGGGGTTCCAGGTCTTCTCCCTCGAAGGCCTGCGGCGCGTGAGCGAGGAAGGCGTCGAGTTCCGGAGCCACCTGGACGGCTCCCTGCGGTTCCTCTCGCCCGAGCGGGCGGTGGAGGTGCAGTGGGCCCTGGGGTCGGACGTGGCGATGGCCTTCGACCACGTGATCCCCGGGGGAGCGAGCCGGGACCAGGCCCGCGACGCGCTGGACCGGACGGCGCGGTGGCTGGTGCGGTGCAGGACGAGGTTCGAGGAGCTCGCTGACTGCCGAGGGCCCTCGGCTGACGACCGCCCACAGACCCTCGTCCCCATCGTCCAGGGGGCGACCTACCCCGATCTCCGGCGCACGGGGCTGGAGGGGATCCTCGGGGCCGGCGACTGGGACGCCGTGGCAATCGGGGGCCTGTCGGTGGGGGAGCCGAAGGCGGCGATGTGGGAGGCGCTGGAGACCCTCGCGCCCATCCTGCCAGGGGGACGGCCCCGTTATCTTATGGGGGTCGGCTTCCCGGAGGACTTCGTCGGCGCGATCGCCCGCGGGGTGGACCTCGCGGACTGCGTGGCGCCGACGCGGATGGGGCGCAACGGCACCGCGTTCACGGACGACGGCCCCGTCAACATCCGGAACGCCCGGCACCGGGGCGACGCCTCCCCGCTGGACGCGGCGTGCGACTGCGAGACGTGCACGACCTTCTCGCGCGGGTACCTGCGCCACCTCTTCGCGGCGGGGGAGCTGCTGGGGCTGCGGCTGCTGTCGCTCCACAACGTGCGGTATCTGATCCGGCTGTCGGCGCGCGCGCGGGCGGCCATCATCGGCGGGGAGTTCGACGGGTGGAGCCGCGCGTGGCTCGCCCGCTACCAGGCCAAGGAGCCGGCGTGACCCATCTCCCGACCTTCGCGATGCTCGCCCCGTCCGGCCAGCAGAGCGGCTCGGCGCTGTTCATCTTCCTCCTTCAGATCGTGGCGTTCATCGCGATCTTCTACTTCATCCTGATCCGCCCGCAGCGGCAGCAGGCGAAGAAGCACGAGGAGCTGCTGAAGGGCGTCAAGCGCGGCGACGAGATCGTGACCGCCGGCGGGATCGTGGGCGAGGTGGTCTACGTGAAGGAGAACCTGGTCACGATCAGGTCCGGCGAGGCGAAGCTGGTGGTCGAGCGGGAACGGATCGCGAAGGTCACCGACCGGACCGGGGCGGCGCCGGCCGAGTGAGCCTGCGGCCCATCCACGTGCTCGGCTCGCCGGTGCTGCGCGAGCGCGCCGTAGACGTCCCGGCGGTGGACGATGAGGTACGCGCGCTCCTCGCCGACCTCTGGGACACGATGCGGACGGCCGATGGCGTCGGCCTCGCGGCGAACCAGATCGGCGTGGCGCGGCGCGTGGCGGTCGTCTCGGTGGATGGGCAGGACTTCGCCCTCGTGAACCCCGTCGTGGTGGAGCGCGGGGGGAAGGCGAAGCAGGAGGAGGGGTGCCTCTCGATCCCCGACCTGTACGCCGACGTGTCGCGGCCGGAGCGGGTGGTCGTCGAAGCGGCGGACGAGACGGGGGCCGTGCGGCGCATCGAGGGCACGGGGCTCCTCGCCCGGGCGATGCAGCACGAGATCGACCACCTCGACGGCATCCTCTTCCTCGACCGCGTGGGACCGCTGAAGCGCCGCCGGCTGCTGGCCGAGTGGCAGAAGGCCCGCGAGGGCAAGACCGGCTACCTCCGCGAGGTGACGCCGGAGGGCGCCAGCAAGGACTAGTCCGTGCGCGTCCTGTTCTACGGCACCCCCGACTTCGCGGTCCCCTCGCTGCGCGCGCTGCTGGGCGAAGGGTTCGACGTCGTCGGCGTGGTGACGAGGCCCGACAGGCCCACGGGACGCCATCGCTCCACCGCCACCCCATCGCCCGTGAAGACCGCCGCGCTGGCGGAGGAGCTGCCTGTCCTCGAGCCGGAGCGGCCGTCCGCACCGGGGTTCCTGGAAGCGGTGCGCTCCCTCGCCCCCGACTGCGGCGTCGTGATCGCCTACGGGCACATCCTCCCGGAGACGCTCCTCGGCGTGCCGCGGCTCGGCCACGTGAACGTGCACGCGTCGCTGCTGCCGCGCCTGCGGGGCGCGGCGCCGATCGAGCGCGCGATCCTGGAGGGAGAGGCCGAGACCGGGATCACGGTGATGCAGATGGACGCCGGGATGGACACGGGGCCGATCCTGCAGCAGGTGGCGACGCCGATCCTCCCCGACGAGACGGGGGGGGAGCTGCGCACGCGGCTCTCGGAGCTGGGGGCGCTCGCGCTGGTGGAGGCGCTGACGCTGCTGGACGAGGGAGGGCTCGCGCCGCGGGCGCAGGACCACGCGCACGCTTCGTTCGCGCCCAAGCTGAAGAGTGACGAGGAACGGCTCCACTGGACCGAGGGCGCCGCCGCCGTGGCGCGCCGGATCCGCGCCTTCGACCCGCGGCCGGGGGCGTGGTGCGCGTGCCACGGCCAGCCGCTGAAGCTCTTCGGGGCACGGGCCGTGGCGGGGAGCGGGGCGCCGGGCACGGTGCTCGCGGCCGGCGACACACTCCGGATCGCGTGCGGGGAGGGCGCCGTCGAGGTGAGCGACGTGCAGCCCTCGGGGAAGGGGCGGATGGCGGCGCGCGCGTTCGTGAACGGCCGGAGGGTGGCGGCTGGGGACGTGCTGGCGTGATCGCGGCGTTGCCGCGCCTCCACGCGGTCACCGACGACCGCGTCGTGGGCGAGGGGCGGCTCGCCGAGCGGGCGGAGCGGCTCGCCGCCGTCCTGGGCGCGGAGCTGGCGGTGCAGCTGCGAACGCGCACGCTCGAGGGGGAGGCGTTCCTCCGGCTGGCGCGCGAGGTGCAGGCCACGCTCGCCCCGCACGGCAGCTGGCTCGTGGTGAACGACCGGGCCGACGTGGCAAGCGCGGCGGGGGCGCGGGCGGTGGTGAGCGGGCGCGCCGGGATGGGCGTCCTGGACCTGCGCCGCGCGACGCCGGGGCTCCTCGTGGGCCGTTCGGTGCATGACGCCGCGGAGGCGCGCGCCGCCGCGGCCGAGGGCGCGGACTTCCTCATCGCCGGAGCAGTGTACGCCACCCCATCGCATCCCGGCGCGGCGCCGGCCGGGCTCGCGGTGGTGCGCGACGCGGCGGCGACGGGGCTGCCGGTGATCGCGATCGGGGGCATGACGGCGGAGCGAACACCGGAGGTGCTGAAGGCGGGGGCGAGCGGCGTGGCCGCGATACGCGCCCTGTGGGACGCGGCGGACCCGGCGGCCGCGGCGCGGGGCTTCCTCGCCGCACTGGGCCCCCGTGACACACTGGCGCTGACCGTCAACGGCGAGCCGGCGGAGGTCCCGCCAGGCACCACGCTCGACGCGCTGCTGGCGCGGCTCGGCCTCGACCCCCGTGCGGTGGTGGTCGAGCACAACCACCGCATCGTGCGGCGGGAAGGACTGGCCGCGGCCGCCCTCGCGGACGGCGACGCGGTCGAGATCGTCCATTTCGTCGGCGGCGGATGAGCGCCGCGTGAGGGACCCCATGGCGTTCCAGGACACCCCGCTCGTGATCGGCGGCCGCACCTTCCGGTCGCGGCTCCTCGTCGGCACGGGCAAGTACGCGGACAACCCGACGATGGTGCGCGCCATCCAATCGTCGGGCGCCGAGGTCGTGACGGTGGCGGTGCGGCGCGTGAGCCTCGACCGCACCAAGGAAGAGGGGATCCTCCACCACCTCGATCCGAAGCAGATCTTCCTGCTCGCCAACACCGCTGGCTGCTACACGGCGGAGGACGCCGTGCGCTACGCGCGGTTGGCGCGGGAGGCGGGCTTCAACGAGTTCATCAAGCTCGAGGTGATCGGCGACCAGGAGACGCTCCTCCCCGACACCGCCGGGCTCCTCGAGGCCGCGAAGACGCTCATCGCCGAGGGATTCAAGGTGATGGCGTACACCAACGAGGACCTGATCACGGCGCTGCGCCTCCAGGACCTGGGGTGCGTGGCGGTGATGCCGCTGGCCTCGCCGATCGGCTCGGGGCTGGGGCTCCTCAACCCGTACCACGTGCGCATCATCAAGAGGCGGCTCACCGTCCCGGTGATCGTGGACGCCGGCGTGGGCACCGCGTCGGACGCGTGCGTCACGATGGAGCAGGGCGTGGACGGGATCCTGATGAACACGGCCATCGCCGCGGCGCAGGACCCGGTGGCGATGGGGCACGCGATGCGGCTCGCCGTCGAGGCCGGCCGGGCCGCGTACCTCGCCGGGCGGATGCCCCGGCGCGAGGTCGCGGTGCCGTCGAGCCCGACCACGGGGATGCTCTCGTAAAGCGCCTCCTCTGGCTGGTCGTGGGCGTCGCCGTGATGGCGGGCGCGGGCTATCTTCTGGCGGCGCTGGTGCTCTTCCCCGCTCCGCTCCTCCCCAACGAGCGTGCGGTGCCGCGGCTCCTCGGCGAGCCGTACGCCGTGGCGCAGGGGGAACTGCGCCGGGGCGGCCTCGTGGCGGAGGTCGCGGGGCACGAACCGTCGGTGGACGCCGGGGCGGGGATCGTGGTGTGGCAAGACCCAGCCCCCGGTGTGGCGGTGACGCGCGGCCTGACCGTGTCGCTGACGCTGAGCGAGGGAAAGCCGCGGGCGGCGGTCCCCGACGTGCGCGGCCTCGACGACGATCTCGCGCGCCGGCTGCTGTGGGGCGCGGGCCTGCGGGTGGAACAGGACGACACGGTGCCGGGTAGTCAGCAGCCGGCGGGGATCGCGCTGGGCACCACGCCGGGCGCCGGGGACAGCGTGACGACGGGGGGCACCGTCGTCCTCCACATCTCCAAGGGGAAACGGTGACGGTTCGGCTGGCCCCCAGCATCCTCGCCGCGGATCACGCGCGCCTCGCCGACGAGGTGGCCTGCGTGCTCGCCGGCGGCGCCGACCAGATCCACGTGGACGTGATGGACGGGTGCTTCGTGCCCAACCTCACCTTCGGCGCGCCGGTGGTGCGGGCGCTCCGCCGCGTGACCGACGCGCCCCTCGACTGCCATCTGATGGTGGAGCACCCCGAGATGTACATCGGCCCCTTCGCCGACGCCGGGGCGACGTTCCTGACGATCCACCCGGAGGCGACGGATCACCTGGAGCGGCACCTCGCCGAGATTCGCCGCCGGGGGATGCGGGCGGGGGCGGCGATCAACCCGGCCACACCGCTGTCCGCGGTCGAGGAGGTCGCGGACGAACTCGACCTGCTCCTCGTGATGTCCGTGAACCCGGGCTTCGGCGGGCAGGCGTTCTGGGAGCCGGCGGTCGCGAAGGTGGCCCGCGCGCGGACGCTGCTCGATGCGCGGAAGAGCCGCGCGCTGCTGGAGGTGGACGGCGGCGTGGCGCGAGACACGATCGGGCGGTTGGCGGCGGCGGGGGCGGACACCTTCGTCGCGGGCAACGCCGTCTTCAGCGCCGCGGACCCCGCGGCCGAGGTCCGGGAGCTGCGCCGCCTCGCCGAGGCGGGCGCCGCGGGAAGGAAGACGGGATGAGGAAGCAGTGGCTGATCGTCGGCGCCATCGTCATCGTACTCGCCGCGGCGCTGACGCTCGGCATCAAGCTCTCCCCCGAGATCTTCCCGGTGGAGGTGGACTCGAAGGCGCCGGAGTTCCAGGCGACCACGCTGGCGGACGGCAAGCTGAAGACCCTTGCCGACTACAAGGGGCAGGTCGTCCTCCTCAACGTCTGGGCGACGTGGTGCGCCCCGTGCCGCGTCGAGATCCCCTCGATCGAGCACCTCTACCAGGAGCTGGGCCCCGAAGGCCTGAAGGTGGTCGCTGTCAGCATCGATGAGGCCGGCCCCGAGGTCGTGCGGGAGTTCGCCCGCGAGCGCAACGTGAGCTTCGAGATCCTCCTCAACCCGTCCCGGACGATCGAGCGCATCTACCAGACAACGGGCGTGCCGGAGAGCTTCGTCCTCAACCGCCACGGCGTCATCGTCAAGAAGGTCATCGGCGCGTGGCAGTGGGATGCCCCCGTCAACCGGGATCTCTTCCGCCGGCTCCTGGCCCAGAAGGACTGACCGCGTGACCGTCCGGGAGGCTCTCGTCCGCCACTGGCCGCTCAAGCTGGCGGCGTTCGCCCTCTCGGTGCTGCTGTGGGCCGCGGTCGCCTCGCAGGAGGTCACGAGCCAGCTCGTCGCGGTGCGGCTTGAGCTGGACTGGGCCGACTCCCTCGACCTGGCGCAGCCCCTCCCTTCGGTGACCGCCCTCGTCACCGGCCCCGGTCGCGAGATCCTCAAGCTCTACAGCACGCCCCTCGTGGTCCGTTCCGCCGTCCCGGAATCCGCAGTGCGCCACCCCTGGCACCTGCGGCTCACCCCCGAGCGCCTGCAGGTGCCCGCGAGCGCCAAGGTCACGGTGGAGGAGGTGGAGCCCCGGGACGTCTTCGTGAGCCTCACCAAGTCGAAGCCGTGACCGCGGCGCCGCCGCGCACCGTACTCGGCATCGAGACGTCGTGCGACGAGACGTCGGCCGCCGTCCTCGCCGCGGGCCCCGGCGGCGGCGCGCGCCTCGCCTCGTGCGTCATCCTCTCGCAGGACGTGCACCGCATCTACCGCGGGGTGGTCCCCGAGCTCGCCTCCCGCGCGCACCTCGTCGCCGTGGGGGACGTCGTGGACCGCGCCCTCGCCGACGCCGGCGCCTCGCTCGCCGACGTGGACCTGCTCGCGGTCACCGAGGGCCCCGGCCTGGTGGGCGCGCTCCTCGTCGGCGTCACGTACGCCAAGGGGCTCGCCTGCGCGGCGGGGACGCCGCTGGTGGGCGTGCACCATCTCGAGGGCCACCTCTTCGGCACCGCCCTCGAGGACGCCGACGCGGTGCCGCCGTTCGTGGCGCTCCTCGTCTCCGGCGGGCACTCGATGCTCCTCGACGTGAGCGCGTGGGGGCGCTACCGGCTGCTCGGCGAGACCCGCGATGACGCGGTGGGGGAGGCGTTCGACAAGGTCGGCTCCCTCCTCGGACTCGGCTACCCCGGTGGCCCCGCCATCGAGCGCGCCGCCCTCGCGGGCGACCCCACGCGCTACCACTTCCCGCGCCCGATGCTGCACGGCGGCCAGCGCCCCGGCGACGCCGACTACTTCGATCTCTCGATGAGCGGCCTCAAGACCGCGCTCATCCATGCGGTGCGCGCATCGAAGGACCTCGAGGCCGATCGCCCTCACCTCGCCCGCGGCTTCCAGGACGCCGTCATCGACGTGCTGGTCGCCAAGACGCTGCGGGCCGTGGAGGCGACCGGATACCGCCGGGCCGTGCTCGGCGGCGGCGTCGCCTGCAACCGGGCCCTCCGGGCCGCCCTCGCCGCGGCGCTGGCCGAGCGGGGCGCCCAGCTCCACGCGCCGAGCCCACGCATCGCCACCGACAACGCCGCCATGATCGCGCGCGCCGGCCTCTTCCGCGCCGCCGAGGCCGGCCGCCCGGTGGAGGCCGCCGCGCGCCTCCCCTTCCCCGGACTCGACCGCCGATGACCGTCTACCCGTTCATCCTGCACCTCGGCCGATTCACCATCACCGGCTACGGACTGATGATGATGGCCGGCTTCCTCGTCGGCGGCTGGGTCTACGCCACCGACCTGGCGCGGCGGGGACTCGACACCGCCATCGCCTGGGACACCGTCGTCGTCGCCATCCTCGGAGGGCTCGCGGGATCCAAGGCGTACTACGCCATCTCGGTGGGGCACGTCGCGGCGCTCTTCACGCGGGGCGGGCTGGTGTGGTACGGCGGCTTCATCGGCGGCACCGTGGCGGTGTTCGCGTTCATGTGGTGGAAGCGGCTCCCCATCCGCACCCTCCTCGACCGGATCTCCCCCGCGCTCGCCGTGGGCTACCTCCTCGGGCGCGTCGGCTGCTTCAGCGTCAACGACGACTACGGGCGCCCGACATCCCTCCCGTGGGGGATGCGGTTCCCGCACGGCGCGCCGCCCACCACCGCCGCCAACCTCCAGGCGCAGTTCCACATCGCGCTGCCGCCGGGCACCTCCCCGGACCAGGTGCTCGCCGTGCACCCGACGCAGCTCTACGAGATCGCCCTCACCTTCGTGGTCTTCGCCCTGCTCTGGCGCTGGCGGGAGCGGCGCCACGCCGCGGGGTGGCTGTTCGGCGTCTACCTGATCCTGTCCAGCATCGAGCGGATCGTCGTCGAGGTCTTCCGCGCCAAGGACGACCGCGTCCTCGGCCCGGTGACCGTCGCGCAACTTCTAAGCGTGGGTCTCGTAGGTGTCGGGGTGTGGCTGATGCGGCGCTACACCGCAGAAGAGCGTGAGGGGGTGAGAGGCGAGGCGTAAGAGGGGACGCGAGACGCCGCGTCCCCCGTCTCTTCTCACTCCTGACGATTCACTATTCTCGCAGCCTCACGCCTGGCCCAGCGGAGGTTGTTGCTTCGGCAAGGTCACAATGACCGTAGTTCCCTCTCCTGGCACGCTCTCGATCCGCAGCTCTCCCCCGTGGGCCGCCGCGATTCTCTGCGCGATGGGAAGTCCCAGCCCGGTGCCATCGGGCTTGGTGCTCCGCAGCACCGTCCCAACCTCCTCCAGCGCGCTCGACTCCACGCCCGGTCCGTTGTCGCAGATCCGGACGACGATCCGGTCGTCCGCCGAGCGCACCTCGACCCGCGCCCGCCCTCCGGCGTCCAATGCCTGGGCCGCATTCAGCAGGAGATTGAGGAACAGCTGCTCCAGCGCGCCGGCATCGCCGTCCACCTCCACCGGCTCCGACTCCAGCGCCAGCGGCTCGAGGGTCGCCTCGCTCGCTACAAAGGACGGCTGGGCGCTCTCCATCGCGCGCCGCAGGAGGGGCGCGAGATCGAGGCGGACCATCGGGTTCTGCCCGCTCCGCGCCACGCGCAGCGCGCCGGTGACGGTGGAGTCGAGCCGGCGCACGGTCTCGAGTGTGCGCGTCACCAGCGGCGTCGTGGCACTCTCTTCGGGGAGTTGACGCACCGCGTGCTGAAGGTCGATGCGGATGGCCGTCAGGGAGTTCCGCACCTCGTGCGAGAGTGACGCGGCGAACTCGCCGACCGCCGCCAGCGCCCGCTGCTGGGACAGTTCGGCCAGCGTCCGTCGCAGACTCTCCGTCATGGCATTGAACGCCTCCGCGAGGCGCCCGACCTCGTCGCGGCCGCTCACCTCCACCCGTCGCTTGAGGTCTCCGGCCGCCACTGCCTCCGCCGCAACGGCCATGCGCTCCAGCGACCCCGTGACGCGGCCCGTGAGTATCGCGCTGACCAGGAGCGCGACCAGCGCCACGACCATCAGCAGGCCGAGGCCCAGTCCTGCAGCACGCTCGAACGGCCTGACGAAGGGGGCGGAGGCCGCCGCAAGCACGAGCCGCAGCGGCGGCGACTCGAGCGAGCGCGTCACGATCTCCCACCCCGGATGGGCGGCGGGCGTAGCGAGGTCTAGCGAGTCGGGCGCGGACGAGAAGAGCGCGCCCCGAGCGTCCAGAACCGCGAACACGGCGCCCGGCACAAGATGCTGGCCGGAATCGGAGGCGAGGACGCCGGACAAACGGACACGCGCATGGAGCGTACCCAACACCCGTCCATCCTCGGATTGCACGGGTATCTCGACGGGGAATGTGCGCGACCGGGCAGCAGGGGTTCGCGCCTCACGGCTGGCAGAATCCACCGAGACGGCTGGCTCGGCCTCGTGGGAGGACCAACGCTCGCGGCCGGTGCCGTCCACGTAGCTGACTGACGGAATCGCGTTGTGAACAGCGGCAAACAGCTGGAGCAGATACTCGGAATCCGGCGTCGCGAGCCGAGCGGGCGTCCCCGCGAGCGCGGTCCGCACCACACTGTTGTTCGCGAGCAACTGCAGCTCTCCCTCGCGCAACGTCCACTTGTCTCGAGCGTCCGACGCGATGCCGCCAACGGCCGCCTCGAGCTGGCCGCGGAGGAGCGCGCGTCCCGACCGGACCGCCGTCCCCGTGAGCCACCAGCCCACGAGCGCGAGGGGCAGCACGGCCCCGAGCAGCACGATGAGCAGGAACTTCGCCCTCAGAGACGCCGCCCTCATTGCAATCCGTACTTCTCGATCAGGCGATTGAGCCTTGGACGGGAGACACCCAAGAGGTCGGCAGCGCGCCCCTTGTGTCCGCCGGCGATCTCGAGCACCCGCGCGACGTGCACCTTCTCCAACTCGACGAGCGAGAGGACGGGCGTCTCGCCCACGTGCCCGGGGGAGGACATCGACAGGTGCTCCGGCCGCACGACGCCCCCGGACGCCACGACGACGGCGCGCATCAGGCAGTTCTCGAGTTCGCGGACGTTGCCGGGCCACCGATGCTCGACCAGTCGGCCGAGCGCCTCCGCGGACAGCACGACGGGCGGCCGCTCCAGCGCCGCGCTCGCCCGCTTCAGCATGTGCTCGGCGAGGAGCGGGATGTCGCCAACGCGGTCGCGGAGCGGCGGAATCGTGATCTCCACGACGCGCAAGCGGTAGTACAGGTCCTCGCGGAAGCGCCGTTCCGCAATCATCTCCTCGAGATTCTGGTGCGTCGCGGCAATGACGCGCGCGTCCGTCCGCTCCGTCTCCTCCGATCCCACCGGCTGGAAGGTGCGATCCTGGAGGACGCGCAGGAGCTTGGTCTGGAACTCGAGGGACGTATCGCCGATCTCGTCGAGGAAGATCGTCCCCTTGCCGGCGAGCGCGAAGCGGCCGCGGCGATCGCCGATCGCGCCAGTGAACGATCCGCGCACATGGCCGAACAGCTCTGACTCGAGCAGCGTCGCCGGCAGTGCGGCGCAGTTCACCGGCACGAACGGTTCCGCCACCCATGCCGAGTGGGCGTGGATCGCTCGCGCCACCAGCTCCTTGCCGGTGCCGCTCTCGCCGCGGATGAGCACGGTGGCGTGGGTGGCGGCGGCGTGGCCCACGAGCTTGTAGATGTCGATCATGTGCGGATCGTGTCCGACGAGCACGCTGTCGGGGCCGAGGGCGGCCGTCGCATGCAGCCGGCGACGGGACTCGCGGTCCTCGAGCACGCGGCCCAAGGTCTTCAGCAGGTCGTCGAGGTCCAGCGGCTTGACGAGGAACTCGACCGCGCCGTGCTTCATCGCCTCGACGACGGTGGGCATGTCGTCGAAGGCGGTCATCAGAACGATGGCGATGTCGGGTGCCCGGTCCCGAAGGAGGCGCAGCAGCTCCAGTCCGCTCATGTCCGGCATCCGGACGTCGCTCACCACGACGTCCGGCTCCGAGCGGGCGACGAGCGCCAGTGCCTCCTTCGCGCCCTCGGCGAGGCTCACGTCGAACCCCGCCGAGGTCAGCGCGTCACGCAGCGCTACGCGAATGGTGGCGTCGTCGTCGACGACCAGGACCTTCTTGGTCATGCGCAACGATGCATCACCGGCGCGGCGAACGCGAGGTCGCGCGGGGGACGGCGCCCCGGAGATCGACCAATACGAAGGACCCTGTCGAGGCCTCGGGTTGCACGCCGTACACCACCCATCTGCCGTCCGGAGACGCGGACGAGCCGATCCTGCCGGGTTCCTGGGCAGGCTGGCCGACGTCGGCGAAGACACGCGGCGCGTCGCCATTGAGCGGTACACGATAGAGCTTGATGTCCGTTGCCCCGCTGCCCCAACCGAAGACGAGCAGCGAGTTGCCGCCTGGAAGGAACGCGAGGCCGTACCTGTAGGGATTCGTCTCAAACGGCAAGTCGAGCACCGTCCTCGCGCCGGTCTCGGTCGAGAACACCTCCGCCTGGTTGTGTGCGGGCCGCCCCGGATCGACCAGTAGCCCTCCGACCCAGCGGAGATCGTTCGACACGACCATGCTGCCAAAATTCAGCGGAGGAGTCCCAGGCGGCACACTGGCCAGTCGGCGCGTTGGCCCGGTGCCGAGGGGCCTGAGGAATACCGCCGAGTCCGAACGAACGACGGCGTTCGAGTCTCCGACGAATCTCCACGGACCAGTGAACATGGTCATGTCTATCAGCTTGCGGCGTTGGCCACTCACCGCCACCTCGTCGATGCTTATTCCACGGGTCGGCGGCCCGACCTCGGCGGACACGAAGATGATCGCCCGCCCATCCGCACGCCACCGCCAAACCACCCCGAAGATCCTCGCCGTGTCTTCGAGAATCGTGCGACTCGTGCCGGCGACGACGTCGAGCAGCGACAGCCTGTGCCCGTCAGGACTCAGGAATGCCACGTAGCGCGACTCCGGTGACCACGCCGTCGCCAGCGCGCTCCGCGGCACATCAGTCTCTCGAAACACCCGAGGATCGGTGCCATCGGCGTTCATGACGGCAAGTGACGTCCTACTGCCATCACGCACCTGGAAGGCGATCCGGGTGCCGTCAGGAGACCAGAGCGGACGATCATCGGATTCGCCGATGAGCGGCAGCCGTCTGGCGCCCCCGCCAGCGACCGGTCGCATCTCGAGCATCCGATGCTCCGCTTCCGTCCACCAGACGAGGGCGCTGTCGCCGAGAACGCGGTCCCATCTGACCGGGCCGACCGGAAGCGGGAAATGCCCCACCTCACGGCCCGCTGTGTCGATGACCGTGCCCTGGTCACCAGCGGCCATCGGGTTCTTCTGCGGCAACAGGACGAGATAGCGTCGGTCCGCAGTCATGCCGGCAAGGAACTCACGGCGTGAGCGGATCACCTCCGTCGCGCCATCAGCAACGCGAATCTTGAGAACGCTGCCCTGGTCGCCGCCCGGAGCCGCCGCGTTGACGTAGATCGTCCTGCCGTCCGTGCTCCACTCGAACGAAAACAACCCTTGCGGAAACCTCGCGAGAACGCGCTCCGGGCCGCCGGTCACGGGCACGATCGAGAGGTTCAGCGCCCACGCGGGTTCGGCACCTGCGAACGCGATCCATCTTCCGTCGACCGAGATCTGGACGGATACGGCACTGCGGTCCGGGTCCACCCGCCCTACCGTAACGCGTTGAGCCGGCCCGCGCGCCCTACCGGTCTTCGCATCCACCGGCATCGCCCAGACATAGTCTCCTGAGCCGCCGTCGCCTGCACGCACAAACGCGATCATGTCACCCCGGGGCGACCATCTCACGTTCTGCGCGCTGCCCTCGGCAAGGTCCCACGACTGCCGGCTGGCGACCTCGTACATCCGCAGCTTCGTCGGCGTGGCCTGCAGGACGAACCGCCCGTCTGGCGACGTCGCCAACTCCGACCCGCTTTCCCTGAAGGAGGCGAGTGTTCTGAAGACGGGCGCCTGTTGCGCCGCGGCGGCGGCCGCGTGGAGCGCGAGGGCGCCGACGACGATCGGCACGAAGCGAAGGCGAGACATGGCGATGATCTCCCGGAAGCGGTGAGGAGTGCACCGCGTGGGCGGCGGCCGGCGGACCAGTTGCCGTTCGGCGATGGGGAGAGTGACAACAAATGTGCCCCGGGGGCCGCCGCACGCAATGTCATGGGACTGCGGCACTTGGCAGAGACAGCCCCGCGGCGCCGCGGGGTCCTGGTTGAACGGAGCGTGCAATGGCGACGCGCGACTCGTTACCTTCCGAGCGCCCGGCTGGCCATTCGGCATCTGCCCGTTCCGTCCCCGACCGCAAAGGGAGCCCCCTCGTGAGCCGCTGGATCCCGACCGCCCTGCTGGCCGCCGTCCTTGCCATCGCCGTCACCGCACCAGCCGCCGCCCAGGCGGCGCGTCCCGCGGCGCCCCGCGGAGCCGTCGCGCACCCGGCCGCCGCTCCCGCCCGCCTCGCCATCGAGCGCCCGATCCCGTACCCCGTGGTGCCGCCGCAGGACTTCCAGCGCGCGGTCGCGCAGGGCACACGCACCACCACCGGCGCGCCGGGCGCGAGCTACTGGCAGCAGTACGCCCGGTACCGGACGAGCGCGCGGCTCGACGTGCCCGCCAAGACGCTCTCCGGCAGCACGCACGTCGTCTATCTCAACCGGTCTCCGGACACGCTGCGCGTCCTCTACGTGCAGACGCTGCAGAACTTCCACAGCATCGACGCGCCCCGCTTTGAGGCCGCCGAGATCACCGGCGGGATGCAATTCACGCGGGTGGCGGCCGCGGGCCAGCCGCTCCAGACGACCACCATGCGGATGATGTACGGGCCCGGGCAGAACCGCGCCCCGCAGCCCGGCTACCGGGTCGCGGGCACGACGCTGATGCTCCGCCCGGCGCAGGCCCTTCTGCCGCACGACTCGGTCGCTCTCGACTTCGAGTGGAGCTTCAAGATCCCGCAGGACGGGGTGAACGGCCGGATGGGGTGGGATCGCGACAACCTCTTCTACCTCGCCTACTGGTACCCGCAGATGGCAGTGTACGACGACGTCGTAGGGTGGCAGACCGACGCCTTCCTCGGCAACGCCGAGTTCTACGACGGCTTCGCCGACTACGACGTGACCCTCGACGCGCCGGAGGGGTGGCTCGTCAGCGGCACGGGCGAGCTGGCCAATGCCGGCGACGTCCTCCCCGACGCCATCCTCCAGCGGCTGCGCCAAGCGGAGGCGAGCGACAGCGTGGTGCACGTCCTCACCGCGGACGACTTCGGCCCCGGCAGGACCACCAAGCCGGTCGCCGACGGGCGGGTGCGCTGGCACTTCA
>JBEKGT010000005.1:0-22118 GCA_050012655.1 Gemmatimonadales bacterium
CCGACTCGAGCGCGGTGCGGCCGATGTCCGCGCGCGCCCTGCCTCCCTCCGCGCTGAACCGCCGCGCGATGGTGTTGTCCGAGATCGCCCTCGGCGAGCATGCGGGGCCGTACTTCGTCACGCTCTCCGGTGGGTCCGCGTACCGGCTCGAAGTGCTGGCGGCGGGGGGCGCGGGTGGCCCGCTCGACGACGATGCCGTCTCGAATGCGCACTGGCTCCTCGACGCGGAGGCCCCGCCCTGGGAGGGCGTCACCGTCACGCCGCGGATCAAGAACTGGCCGCCGGTCCAGATCCTCCTCCCGCTCGATGCGGGCGTCCGCACGGTGGGCGGGCTCGACTTCATCCTCCGTCCGACGCGCTCCGGCGAGTACCGCATCGACGCCACCTCGGCACGGGGCGCAACGCTCCTCATCCATGTCGTCCGGCAGGACGCCGACGAGGTGGAGCACGCCTGTGTCCGCGAGCATGACGCCGGGGAGCCGCTCGCCGCGTGCGGGGAACTGCATGCGGCACGGCGCGGCCTCAACCGGTTCGGCGTGCTGACCCGGCCCTTGGCTCTCCTCCTGTTCGTGGCGGCCGGCGCCCTCCTCGGCCACTGAGTGGGCGGCCCCTCGCCGACCCGAGGATGCACCCCTGCGCGCAGCTGGCGGAGGCGCCTGTGCACATACCCCTGGTCCGCCGCCGGCATGTGGATCGCGCAGCCGCAGCGTGTGCTCGCCTTCGGGGTGGTCTACTTCGCCCTCAGCGGATGGTCGGACCTCGCCTCGCACGCCTGGGCGGCGAAGCTCCGGCCGGCGGTCGCCCGTCCCTCACCCCGCTTCACCGGAGGCGTCGGTGCCCCGTAGCCTCGGCGCCATCGCCGCCCGATCCGCACTGGTCGGCCTGGCGGGAGCGCCGTGAGCGGCGTCGTCGTCCGGCCCTCCCGCATCGAAGGCCTCGGCATCTTCGCCGCCCAGGCGTTCGCCCCGGGCGAGCGCATCCGGCGGATCGCCGTCGCGCGCGAGGTGACCCCGGAGCATCCGCTGCGCGAGGACCTCGGCGAGCGCGCCGACCACTGCGATTACCCCGACGGCCGCGTCGTCCTCCTCGCCTTCCCCGACCGCCACGTCAATCACAGCTGCGACCCGAACGCCTGGGTGCGCTACGGGGGCGACGGCGCCGAATTCGTCGCGCGGCGCGTCGTCAGCGCCGACGACGAGATCACCATCGACTACGCCCTCAACGTCACCGGCGGCAGCTCCTGGCCGTGCCGCTGCGGGGCGGCGCGCTGCCGCGAAACGGTCGAGGGCGACTTCTTCCACCTCCCGACCGACATCCAGCGGGAGTACCGGCCTCTGCTCGCCGACTGGTTCGTCCACCGCCACCCGGAGGGCATCGCCGCGCTCGACCGCACCCTCTCCGCGCAGACGCCGTAGCCGCCTCGCGCTGCGGCCGGCACCCTCCCGGCTGGGCCGCCGGCCACTGTCCCCCGGCTTCCCCTGCCATCTGGACAATGGCGAGTGATTATATCAGAATTCCGCCTTCCCCGAACCCGGAGTCGTGCCCGATGAAGCTGTCCGCCTTCGCCTTGGCGGCCGCCCTTGGGGTCGTGCCGGCGCTGGCCGCCGCACAAGCCGCCGCCCCCGCCGCTCCCAGCGCGAACCCCGTTTCCGACGCGCTGCGGATGAACGCGCGGCGCTACGCGCGGACCCTCACCGCCGCGGCGGAGATGTTCCCGCAGGACAAGTACGTCTACAAGCCCACCGACGCGCAGATGAGCGTGGGCGACATCGTCGTGCACCTGATCGAGGGGAACGACATGCTCTGCGGGACCCTCGGCGGCACGCCGGCGCCGCAGCGCACGGCGCTCACGGCGAGCGCGCCGAAGGACCAGCTCCTGGCTCGGCTGCGGGAGACGTTCCAGTTCTGCGACCAGGCGCTCGCCAACGTGACCGACGCGAAGATGGGCGACCAGGTGCCGTCCTTCGGCGGCCGGACGGTGCCTCGCGCGAACATGGTGCTGATCACCATCGGCGACTGGGCCGACCACTACAGCCAGCTGGCGATCTACCTGCGGCTCAACAACATGTTGCCGCCGACCGCGCGCCAGCAGGGCGGCGAGTAGCACCTCCGGATCGGTCCCGGCGCCGGGCGGGGCCAGGCCGCCCTGCCCGGCCCCGGCCGCCCGGCGGGCGGCAGCCTCTCCAGCCCGCCGCCTCTTACCGATCCTCGCTCTTGCTCCGCCGCGGTCCGCGAACCACAATAGCCCGATGAGCAGCAAGCACCGTCAGCGCGAGGCCCGGCGGGAGTCCCGCCGCGCCAGCGGTGGTCCGAGCCTGCTCCGCCGCAGCCGCGAGCTGGGCGGCCGCCGCTTCGGCTGGCCCGCCCTGATCCTCGTCGCGACCGCGTTCATCCTCTGGCTGGTCTTCGACCTGATCGGCGTGAGATTCTGAGCCGGGGATCGATGACGACACGCGGGCCGATGCCCCGCCGCTGGATCCCCCCCCTGATCGCGCTCTTCGCGCTCCTGGCCCTCGCGGTCCTCGGGGTCCAGGGCGCCGTGCACCAGCACCTCCCCGAGTGACCCGGCCCGCGCCGCTCCGCGCCTTCACCTACGCCCTCCCCGGGGGGTGGACGGTGCGCGCGGGGCGCAGCGACGCCGACAACGATCGCCTCAGCATCAAGCTCGCCGAGCCCGACGACTGGTGGTTCCACGTGCGCGGGATGCCGGGGAGCCACGTCATCCTCCACGGCCCGCCCGGCGCCGAGGCGGACCGCGACACCCTGCGCGCGGCGGCGGCGATCGCCGCGTTCCACAGCAAGGGACGCGAGGGCGGCCTGGTCGCGGTCTCGTGCACGCGGGCCCGCCACGTGACGAAGCCGCGGGGAGCGAAGAGCGGCACCGTGGAAATCCGGAAGGAATCGGTCATGAAGGTCCGTCCGGCGCTCCCCGACGGCGCGGCCACGGGCGGCGGCACGGACGATGCAACCAATGGCGGACAGCACTCGTACTGATGCCTGTCCGCGATGCCGCTGCGCGGGGTGAATTCGACCCAACCCTGCCCCGTCCGCCGGTGTCCAAGCTCGTGGCCCCTCGCCCGGACACCCGATGCTCACGCTGGCCCCTCTGCTGGTCGCGGCCCTGAGCGTTCCGCAGGATCGCCCCATGCCCCCCCCCTCATCCCCCGTGCCCCACTCGACCGTGCGCGCGGTCGCCCTGCGCGCCGCGCACGCGCCGGTCATCGACGGCCGCGACAACGACGAGGTGTGGCGCCTCGCGCCCGCCATCACGGCGTTCCGGGAGTTCCAGCCGACGCAGGGGAAGGCCCCCCGGTACGCAACCTCGGCCAGGGTCGCCTACGACGACCGGAACCTCTACGTTTTCGTGAGGGCCTTCGATCCCGCGCCGGCGACCATCCACCGCCTCCTCGCGCGCCGCGACGCCTGGCCCCCGGGCGACCACATCGTCGTCGTCCTGGACTCCTATCACGACCGCCGCAGCGGCTACGAGTTCGGCGTCTGCCCGTCGGGGGCGAAGTACGATGCCGTCGTCTCGAACGACGGCGACGAGGACGGCGCATGGGACGGCGTCTGGGACGTCGCGACCACCGTAGATTCCCTCGGGTGGACGGCGGAGTACCGCATCCCCCTATCGCAGCTCCGCTACGCCGACGCGCCCAGCCACACCTTTGGCCTCGCCATCGCGCGCGACATCGGGCTCTCCAACGAGCGCGTGAGCTGGCCCGAGTTCCGCCGCGACCGGCCGGGGCTCATCTCCCAGCTGGGCACCCTCGAGGGCATCGCGGGCATCTCCTCGCCGCGGCGTATCGAGGTGCTCCCCTACGTGGTGACCAAGAACGTCACCACCGTGCGCGACACCGGCTTCGGCCGCGCGCAGCGACTCACTGCCGGCGCCGACATCAAGTACGGCCTCACGTCGAACCTCACCCTCGACGCCACCGTGAACCCCGACTTCGGCCAGGTCGAGGCCGATCCGGCGGTCTTGAACCTCAGCGCCTTCGAGACCTTCTACCAGGAGAAGCGCCCCTTCTTCATCGAGGGGAACGGCCTCCTGCGCTTTAGCGTGAACTGCAACGACATCAACTGCAGCAGCGAGGGGCTCTACTACTCGCGGCGCATCGGGCGCGCGCCGCAGCTCGGCGGCCAGTTCGGCGACGCCGCCTCGCCCACGGCCACCACGATCCTCGGCGCCGCCAAGCTCACCGGGCGGCTCGCCAGCGGCCTCTCCATCGGCGTGCTCGACGCCGTCACCCAGCGGCAGACCGGCCCAAACGACGTCACCCTCGAGCCGGCGACGAACTACGCCCTGGTGCGAGCCACGCAGGACCTACGCGGAGGCGAGACCGGCATCGGGTTCATCGGGACCCTCGTCACGCGCTCGCTCCAGGACTCCGCCCTCGCGTACCTCCGCTCCAGCGCGCTCGTGGGCGGCCTCAGCCTCCGCCACCGGTTCCTGAACCGGCGCTACCAACTGCAGGCGTCGGTCACCGCCAGCCGGGTGACGGGCACCGCCGACGCCATCGCCCTCACCCAGCAGTCGTCGGTGCACTACTACCAGCGCCCCGACGCGGGGCTGGCCTACGACCCCACGCGCACCGCTCTCGGCGGGGATGCGGAGCAGATCCGGTTCGCCAAGGTGGGCGGGGGCGTCGTCTTCTTCGAGACGAGCTACCAGCGCATCTCCCCCGGATACGAGATCAACGACCTCGGCTACCTCAAGAGGGCCGACTGGCAGGATCAGGGGACGTGGGTGGGACTGCAGCTCCGCACGCCGACGCGGTGGTACCACGAGCTGGACTGGAACTTCAACGAGTGGAACGATTGGACAGCGTCGGGGCTCCTCCTCGGCCAGTACCTCAACTCGAACCTCCACGTCGAGCTGCCGAACCACTGGTGGGTCAATGCGGGGGGTACCGTGAGCAACCTCCTCGCCACCACCTACTGCGACCGGTGCGCACGCGGCGGCCCCGCCCTGCGCTCCTCGCCGAGCATCTCTCCGTGGCTGGACATCGAGGTCGACTCGCGCTGGCGGAAGACCCTCTCCCCCTCGCTCTACGTCCAATACAGCCGCGGCTCCGTGGGGCGGTCGACGTACTTCTACGTGAACCCCCAGCTCACCGCGCGGATCTCGTCGCAGTGGTCCACGACGCTCGGGGTCTACGTCGAGTGGAACGACCCGGACAACCAGTGGTACGGCAACGTCACCGATTCGGTGGGGACACCGCACTACACCTTCGCGCACCTCAAGCAGCGGACGGAGAGTGTCCAGCTGCGGCTCGACTACACCGCCTCGCCGACGCTGACCTTCCAGGTGTACGCCGAGCCGTTCGTGAGCAAGGGCGAGTACAGCAACCTCCGCGAGCTGAACCTCCCGCGCGCCCCCGCCTACGACGACCGCTTCCGCCCCTACGGGCCGTCCGGCGTGATCGGCGGCTTCAACTACAAGCAGTTCCGCTCCAACGTCGTGTTGCGGTGGGAGTACAAGCCGGGCTCGACCGTCTATCTCGTCTGGACGCAGGGCCGGCAGGACTCCAGCTCCCCCTACGACACCGCGTCGTTCGGCACCGACCTGCGGCAGCTCTTCGACACGCACCCCGACAACACCTTCCTCGTCAAGGTGTCGCACTGGCTCAACTGGTGAACGTGACGCCCATCGGCCGCGTCGAGTCTCCGGTCGCCGAGCAGAGCGACCGGGACTGGGGCGGTGTCGTCTCGCGCGTCGTCGTCGAGCCCGCGTACACTGATGGCCTCCGCGGACTGGAGGACTTCTCGCACCTCCTCGTCGTGACGTGGCTGCACGAAGCGACCTTCGACGCGGCGCACGACCTGGTGCGCCGCCCCCGTGGGCTCGCCAGCATGCCGGAGACGGGCATCTTCGCCCAGCGGGCCAAGGACCGGCCCAACCCGATCGGGATCACCGCGGTGCGCATCCGGGCGGTCGGCCCCGGATGGGTCGAGGTGTCCGGTCTCGACGCCATAGACGGGACCCCCGTCCTCGACCTCAAGCCCTATCTTCCGCAGTACGACCGCGTGAGCGACGCGCGGGTGCCCGCCTGGGTCGGCACGCTGATGGAGGGCTACTTCTAGCAAGCCGCAGTGACCTTCTACCTCGTCCTCGGCATCACCCTGGGCTTCGCCGCGTCGGTGCAGCCGGGCCCGTTCATCGCCTATCTCATCGCGCAGGCGCTGTCGGGCGGATGGCGCCGCGCGCTCCCCGCCGCCGCGGCCCCGCTCCTCAGCGACGGGCCGATCGCGGTCCTCGCGCTCGTGGTCCTCACGCACATCCCGCCGGGCTTCGTGCACTGGCTGCGGGTGCTGGGGGGCGGCTTCGTCCTCTTCCTGGCGTTCGGCGCGGCGCGCACCTGGCTTCGCAACCACAGCACTGCCCCGCCGGCCGCGTCCGCGCAGCGGAGCTTCCTGCAGGCCGCGACGGTCAACTTCCTGAATCCGGGCGCGTACATCGGCTGGAGCCTGGTGCTCGGTCCGCTGCTCCTGAAGGGGTGGCACGAGGCGCCGGCCCGAGGCGTCGCGGTGGTGGCGAGCTTCTACGGGACGATGATCGCGACCAACGCGGGTGTGGTGCTCCTCTTCCATCTGGCGCGGGGGCTCGGCCCGCGAGTGAACCGCGCGCTCATCGGCGCGTCGGCGCTCGCGCTCGCGGCCCTCGGCCTTTGCCAGCTCTGGCTCGGCCTCCGGCCCGGATGACCGGCCCGCGGCCGCCAGCCCGATTCCCGAGTCGCAGTTCCTCTGTTGCCGCGCCTCCCCGCCGCACAGCTTGAGTCAGCGGCACCCCGAAAGGCCCTCATGCGCTCCGTCGCCGTCATCCTCGCGTTCCTGGCCGTCTCCTGCGCCCCTCCCAATCTCCGGCCCGAGTGGATCCGCACAGCGGGCTCCGCGTACGGCTGTCCGCGCGAGACGCTCGCGAGGGCCGACACGGCGAGGGGCTTCTGGGGACAGGATCCCCGCACCTTGGCGGTGGGCACGGGCGTGTGCGATCTCGTCGTGCGCACCAGCATGCCCTCGCGAGTCGTCCCCGACCGGACGGTGGTGGGCGCGGTGCGGGAGACGTGGTTCTACGCCCTGCCGGCGGACGCCGCGGGGACGCACACCGCCGTCGTGACGCTGGAAGGGCTGATGCGGAACGAGATGGCGATCACGGCGGTGCAGGACGTCACCACGCCGGCGGCGGCGCCGCAGGCGGAGAGTGGTGGCCGGCGCCGGCGCGGGTGAGCCGCTGATGAAACGAGGCGCGGCCCCGCCCCTCGGTCTCGCGGCCGGCGCCTGTTCGAGCTGATCCGCGCGCGCGGTCTGCGCTAGGCGCGGCCCCGCCCGGCGGTTAGACTACAGCACTTCCTCACTGACACGGGACGGATCCCCACGATGGAGCGCACCGAATCCGGCGAGATGCCGTTCCTCGACCATCTCGAGGAGCTGCGGCAGCGGATCATCCGCTCGCTCGCGGCGCTCGTCGCCGGCGGCGTGATCGCCTTCGTCGTGGTGATGAACGTCAACGTCCTCGGGTTCCTCGCCCAGCCGATCCTCCCCTACCTGCACGGGCGGAAGCTGGTCTACACGCACCCTGCCGACCCCTTCTCGATCGTGATGACGGCGGCGCTCGGCATCGGCATCATCTTCGCGCTCCCCGTCATCCTCTACCAGATCTGGTCCTTCCTCAGCCCCGCCCTGTACAAGCACGAGCGGCGCATCGCTCTGTGGGTCCTCGGGAGCGGCACCGGGCTCTTCGTCCTCGGCGCGGCGCTGGCGTACTTCCTCATCCTGCCGATGACGCTGAAGTTCCTCATCGGCATGCAGCCCGCGTCGATGGAGCCGATGATCACCGCGTCGGAGTACTTCGGCTTCACCATCATGATGATGCTGGTCTTCGGCGCCGTGTTCGAGCTGCCGCTGGTCATCGTCGCGCTCGCCGCCCTCGGCCTCGTGACGCCGAAGATGCTGCGCGGCACCCGGCGGGCGGCCATCGTGACGTGCGTCGCCGGGGCCTGCATCATCACACCCGGCGACCTCGTGGTGACCTCCGCCGCCCTCGCGGTCCCGATGTACCTCCTCTATGAGGCGAGCATCCTGGTGTCCAGCATCGTGTACCGCCGCCGCGGACGCGCGGCCGAGCGCGAGGCCGAGGCGTTGGACCCCGCGCCCGCTCCGGCCACCCCCGAGGACGCCTAGGCATCGGCCGACGCGGAATCTGCAGTACTGTTGTCGGAATTCGATCGCCCTCTTGCGCCGTCCCCCACGCCGTCGCACCCTAGCCCCTCGTCTCCAACATGCCGAGGGACCCTCCATGCGCATCAGCCCGCTGCTGCTTTCTGTGCTTTTCGCCCCGTCCCTGGTCCGCGCGCAGGCAGCGCAACTCGAGCAGGGGGCCGGGGAGCCGCGCATTGTCGTGTCCGTCTCCCGGTCGGCACGCGTCAGCGCCGACCGCGCCGCCGTATACGCGGCCATCGAGGCCACCGCCGAGACCTCGCCGGAAGCGGTGCAACGCGCGACGCGCAAGCTGCAATCGGTCACGGACAGCCTGCGCGCGGCGGGCGTGGCGGCGCAGGACATCACCGTAGTGCCGTACGGCCTCGCGCCGGCGGTGAGCATCGCCGCGCTCCAGATGGCCACGCCACCACAGTCGCCGTACACCGCCCGCTTCGTTGTGCGACTGGCACCGACACGGGTCGAGCGGATCACCGCCATCGCAGCCGCTGCGGTCTCCGGAGGCGCGGGCTCCGCGGTGCCGGGGGCGTTCGAGACGGCGGCAGCGGATTCGGTCCGCCGCGCTCTCTACGCGGACGCCCTGGCGCAGGCGCGGCGTGACGCCGAGGCGCTGGCCGCGGCGCTGGGCGGGCGGCTCGGGGCGCTCATCGAGGCGACGTCCACGGTGTCTCCCAATCAGGGGTTCCAGGGGGCCAGCTTCGCGTTCCCGACGACGTTCAGCGGGTACTCGGGGCCGTCCCAGCCCCCAGAGGTCACGATCACCGCGTCGGCGAGCGTGCGGTTCCGGTTCGTGCCGCGGTAGTCCTCCAGGGGGAGCACACGCGCGCGGCGAATCCTGCGCCCGCCGCACCAGCGCCGCCTCGCTCCGTCCCACGCTGGGGATGACCTGTCACGCGGAAGGGACAGGCCGGGAGTGGCGCGGCCGACTCCAGATGACCCAAGCCATTGCCAGGCATTGACTTGTGGTATGACAGCGATATGGCACGCCCGATGCTCCACCTCATCTACGGACGTGACGGTCGTACGGCGGGATGGGGGGGGCGGGACGCGCGCGAGGCGCGGAAGGGAGGCAGCGATGAGAACGAACAGGCCATGGCGGTTGGGAGCCGGCCTCCTGGCGGCTGGGATGTTTGCGGCCGTCCAGCCGGCGCGGGCGCAGGGCGCCGGCGACGGCTTCCTCTTCGGAGCGCCGAGCGGCTCCTTCGTGGTGCGCGGCGGCTACGACCAGGCGCTGGCCGGCAGCGACATCTTCTCGCAGACACTCAGCGACTTCACGCTTCGCAAGCGCGATTTCGCCGGGTTCAGCATCTCTGGCGAGCTGACCGCCAGCCTCTCCCCCCGCTGGGACCTCGTTTTCGGGCTCGGGTGGTCCGGGTCGAGCCACGCCTCGGAGTACCGGGACTGGGTGGATAACAATGACCTCCCGATCCAGCAGACCACGACCTTCCAGCGCGTGCCGCTGACGGCGGGGGCGCGGTACTATCTCGTCCCGCCGGGCGAGCGCATCGGGCACCTGGCGTGGGTCCCGAGCCGCATCGCGCCGTTCGTCGGCGGAGGTTTCGGTGCGGTCTGGTACCGGTTCCGCCAGTACGGCGACTTCATCGACCTCGCGTCGGCTACGAAGAACGTCTTCCCCGACGACCTCAGCACCTCGGACTGGGCGCTGACGGCGTACGGAGAGGCGGGCGTGAACATCTCCCTCACCCCGCGCGTATTCCTGACGGGGGAGGGCCGCTACACGTGGGCCCGCGGGCACGTCGGCCCCGACTACGCAGGTTTCAGCTCCGTCGATCTGTCGGGCGTGGCCGTGACGGTCGGCGTGGGCTTCAGAATGTGAGCAGGAGGGACTTATGAGCACCGTATCCAGCACGGCTTTCCGCTCCGTCGCGGTGGCCGCATGCCTCGCGGGGAGCGTCCTCCTCGCCGCGGCGCCGGCCGGGGCGCAGCAGGCGCAGACCGATCCGCGCTGGCAGGCGTGGGTCGGCTGCTGGGAGCCCTCCGCCACGCAGAACGCTCAGTCGCCGGCGCTGGCGCGGGCGCTCCTCGTGTGCGTGGTCCCGGCGGCGGGATCCACGGGCGTTGACGTCGTGACCGTGGCCGACACGCAGGTCGTGTCCCGCGAGCGGATCGATGCGAGCGGGGCGCGCAACGCCGTGACCCGCGAGGGCTGCAAGGGCTGGGAGAACGCGCAGTGGTCGGCGGAGGGGGTGCGGGTGTATCTGCACTCCGAGCTGACGTGCCAGGGGAACGTGCGCCGCCGCTCCAGCGGCCTGATGGCACTCACCCCTGAAGGCGACTGGCTCGACGTCCGCGCCGTGAGCGCCGGCAACCGCTCGGCGACACGCGTGCTGCGGTACGGCGCCGCGCCGCTTCCGGCGACGCTTCCGGCCGACGTGGCCGCCGCGCTCCGCGACCAGGCCACGCTCGCCGCGGGGCCGATGCCGGCCACCGCGGGCCTCACCTTCGCCGACGTCGCCGAGGCCTCACACCAGCTCGACGCGCAGGTGGTGGAGGCGTGGCTCGCCGAGTCGAACCAGAACTTCGCGATGAACGCCGCGCGGCTCGTCGCCGCGAAGCGGGCCGGCGTGAGCGACGACGTGATCGACGTGATGGTGGCGCTCTCCTATCCGCGCGTCTTCACCGTGAATCCCGCGTCCCGCGAGGCGGAGTTCCGCCCGCCGACGGAGAAGTCCGGCGTCGCGAGTGGCTACGCGTACCAGGCCCCGGGCTGGGGCGGGGGCGGGGGCGGCTACTACTACTCCCCGTACGGGTGGGATGCGTGGTGGCCGTACGGCTACAACCCCTACTCGCCCTTCTACTCGCCGTACGGCGGCTACGGCTACGGCCCGTGGTACGGCGGCTACGGCGGCTGGTACGGCGGCTGGTACTACGGCGGCGGCGGGGGCGTGATCATCACGACGGGGGGCGGCGGGTCGGCCGCCAATCACGGCCAGGTGGTGAAGGGCCGCGGGTACGCGCAGGGCGGCGGCTCGAGCAGCGGTCGCGAAGCCCAGCCGAGGCAGACGCCAAGCACGCAGCAGACGCAACAACGGCGCGACGGCTCGTCGCAGCCCTCCACCGGCTCGCAGCCCTCGTCCCGCGGCTCGCAGCCCGCGTCGTCGGGCAGCTCGGGCAGCTCCAGTTCGGGCGGCCGCACCGCCCACCCGCGCCCGCCGAGCCGGCGCTAGCGAGCGGCCAGGTCCTCAAGGATGCGCGACGGCGCCGGTGGCAGTTTGCCGCCGGCGCCGTTTCGCGTCTCGCGCCTTCGCGCCGCCTGCACACCACCCCGCCGCCCCAGCGAATGCTCGAGGTGACGAGCCTCTTACTGCCGCACCACCTTGCTCAGCCACACGTCGCCGTGGTAGTCGCTGGCGTTGACGGTGACCCGGCGCAGGTCGCGCGAGGCCGAGACACCCTCCACGGGGCGCGGGATGCTGCCGAGCCGCTCCACCTGTCCGGGGCCCCGCAGGTGGATGAGGGTGGCCGACTGCTCCGTCAGGAAGACGGTGAAGAGCAGCGTCCCGTCGGCCAGGGAGGTCAGCCCGCCGGTCTCGGCGAACATCGAGACCCACGGTGTCGCGCTCCCCCCCACCGTCGGCACGACGTCCACGCGCAGCGTGTCGTCCGTGCTGGCGTTCCAGGTCGCGAACGCCAATGTACGGCCGTCCGGGGAGGCGCTCACGCCGGCGACGTTCGCCGCCCAGGCCGGCTTCGGGATCTGGCGCCGTCCACCCGCGTCCTGGACCTCGATGTGGTCCCCGCTGACGGGGACCCACGCCCACCCGCCAGGCAGGGGATCATAGGCCCCGATGATCGAGTCGCTGAGGTCGAGCGGCTGTCGCTCCGTCCCGGACCGCACATCCACCAGGGCGAGGTGCAGGCCGGCATTCGTCTGCGCCAAGTAGGCGATGGTGACGGAGTCGGCCCACTTCGCTCGTCGCAGGGTGCCCGTGGCGGGGACCGTCGTCTCGGCGCCGCCGCCGAAGGGCATCACGGTGAGCCGGAGTTCGCTCTGCCCCGCGGCGGTCGCGAGCCGGCGACTGAGCAGGACACGCTCGCCGTCGGGGGAGATCTGCGCGCCGGAAGAGGTCGAGCTCCGCAGGACGCGGCGCGCGTCCGGGAACCGGCCGTGCAGCGCGTCCGCGAGGTCCACCGCCCAGGAGCTGAACTCGTACGTGCCGTCGTCGAGCGCGAGCGCGGCGCCATCGGACGTCACCGAGAAGTCCGTGAAGACGCCGTAGTAGACGGTGTCCTGCTGTGAGGCGAAGCGGCCGCTCGCGCGGTCGATGCCCATCCGCACGATCGCCTCGGACGCGGTGTTCCCCGCGCGCTGCACCCATAGGGCGTCGCTCGACGCGCGCCCCGGGCAGGTGCAGCGGTTCAGCACGTGGTCCCTGACCCGGCCGCCGCGGTCGAGGACCTGCCAGAGGCCGTGCCCCCCCTTGATGACGAGCGCGACGAACCACGGCGTGCCGGGCACGACCGTGAGTCCCGCGAGGCCCTCTCCGGGGCCAGGGACGCGGATGCTGTCGCGCGCCGACCCATCGAGGCCGGCGACCTTGACCCAGTAGACCGAGTCGGGCCGGTACGCAGGACCGAGGAGGAGGGAATCCCCGCCGGCGAAGAAGGTGGCCGCACCGGAGCCGAGGTAGCGCGCGGCGCCGCCGAGCGCGGAGATGAGGAAGTTCCCCCAGTGCCCACCGATCGTCGCCTGGGCCACGAGGTTCCTGCGGTCCGGACTCCACTCGAGCGCGTAGGCCGCCGTAGCGCCGTCGAGGATGCGGCGCGTGGTCGTGCCGCCGACGTCCTGCACGTCGATGGCGAAGGTGCAGGCGCTCCCGCTGCACCGTCGGGTGAAGTACGCGAGCTGCTTCCCGTCCTGGGAGAGGGCCGGGATCTGCACGTTACCGGTGAAGGTGAGCTGCGAGCGGTCGCGCAGGACCACGGCCGGACCGCGATGCCGGTGCAGCAGCGCCCACCCGCCGCCGACGCCGATCGCGCCGAGGACCGCGACGCCGCCGATGGCGAGGGCGTACGCGAGCCGCCGCGACCCGCTGGCCGGGGCAGCTGCCGCCGCCGTGACGCCCGTCGTAGCCGCGCCCTCCAGCGCGCGCGCGAAGGCCGCCGCGTCGGCGAACCGATCGGCCGGCACCTTCGAGAGCGCCTTCGCCACCGCCGCGTCCACTCCCTGCGGCACGGTGTCCCGCACCACCGCGAGGTGCGTCGGGCGCTCGGTGAGGAGCTTCGCGATGATCGCCTGCACCGTCGGCCCGGAGAGAGGCGGCTCCCCGGCGAGCATCTCGTAGAGCACCGCCGCGAGCGAGTAGACGTCGCTGCGGGCGTCGATCGAGCGGTCGCCCGTCGCCTGCTCGGGGCTCATGTATTGCGGCGTCCCGAGGGAGAGGCCCGTCTCGGTGAGGCGGTTGCCGCCCGCTTCCTTCACCGCCAGCGCGATGCCGAAGTCCGCCAGCATCGCCTCCCCCTCGTGGAGGAGGATGTTCTCCGGTTTGATGTCGCGGTGGACCACGCCCTGGCGGTGGGCGTAGTCGAGCGCGCCCGCGATCTGCTTCGTGATCGCCAGCGCCTCTTCCAGGCCGAGCTGCTTCTCGCGGTTCAGCTTGTCGCGCAGCGACTCGCCGCGGATGAACGGCAGGACGTAGAAGAGGAACCCGTCGGCCTCCCCCGAGTCGATGAGCGTCATGATGTGCGGATGGTCGAGCCGCGCCGTGATCTTGATCTCGGCGAGGAACCGCGCCGCGCCCAGAACCGCGGCCAGCTCGGGACGCAGCACCTTGAGGGCGACGTGCCGGTCATGGCGCACATCGCGGGCGAGGTACACCGTCGCCATCCCGCCCGCCCCGAGCTCGCGCTCGATGACGTAGCGGTCGGCGACGGACGTCTGGAGCCGTACGAGCGGTTCGCTCACGACGCCCTGATCCTATGTAGAGGATAGGGCGGGAAGATAAATACGACTAAAGCATTCGCAAATAGGCATTTCGGGGGCGGGCCGCGGGCCGGGCGACCGGCCCCGCCGGGGCGGCGCTAGCGCGAGGGCCTGGCGGCCCTGCGGTAGGACGTATTCTGGAAGACGGAGTCGGCGAGCGCGGCGGAACGCGCGGCGCCGGGAGGGTCGGAGCTGGCGAGCGCCGTGGCGAGACTCTGGTACTCGAAGGCGTAGAGGACGAGGATGCTCTCGGATGGAACGTCGAGCCAACCGAGGGGGCGGGCTCGCGCGGCGGTGTGGCCGTGGAACACGTGGAGGAGGAGGTCGGCGGTGCGCGGGAGGTCCTCGAGGCCGAAGCCGGTCAGCGGCTGGACGGCCCCGCCGGGCGCGACCGGCGCCTGCTGGAGCACCCGCGCGAGCCCGAGGCCGAGGAGATAGGGAGTGAGACCGAGGCGGTCGGCGTAGCTCGCGGTGGTGCGTGAGAAGGCGATGGGGCGCCGCCCGAGCTGGTCCTGCACGACGCGCAGCGTGATGACGTCGGGGCGTTCGAGATAGGGCTGGCCGAGGCGCTGCGGATCGAGGGTGACGGTGATGCCGCCGAGGGCGAGCTGGCGGGGCTCCGGCAGCTCGAAGTACGGCTGGATCGCCGTCAGCTGCGCGTCGGTGAGGCGGAGGAGCGCCCCCTCCGGCTTCGGCCAGGCGCGCTCGCGCCAGAGCGGCGCGGCCGCGGAGGGGTCGAAGGTCGCGAGGGGCCGGCGCTGGAGCTGGCGCATGTACCAGTCGGAGCCAGCGAGGGAGAGGTTGAGGACGGTGACGTCGCGCCGGACGCCCTCCACCTCCTGCGCGTACCAGAGGGGGAAGGTGTCGTTGTCGCCCGTGGTGACGAGCACGGCATACGGCGGCACCGACTGGAGGAGGTCGAAAGCGAAGTCGCGGGCGAGGGTCTCGCCGGCACGGGACGCGCTCAGGCGGTTGCCGGCGAGCGGGACGAGGGCGAGGGCGAGCACCGGGGTCGCGAGGGCCCAGCGGCGGGCCTCATTGCGGATGCGCCGGCGCAGCACGTGCTGGATCCCCTCCATGACCGCGGCGAGCCCCATCGCGATCCAGATCCCCCATATCGCGAACGAGCAGATGTAGAAGTAGTCCCGCTCGCGGACCTCGCGCGGCAGCGTCGGGCGGTCGGGGTACTGCGAGAAGCCGAACTTGAAGTTGAGGTAGTAGACGAGCACCGGCACCACCGTGACGACGAGCGCGGTCATCGCCGCGGCCGAGCGCCGGTCGGCCTTCCAGTGCCGCACCGCGCCGAGGAGGCCGAGGCCGGCGAAGACCGCGGCGAGGGCGCGGCGGACCGCCTCGGGCCAGTCCCGGCCCCACTGCCAGGTGAAGTACTGCCACCACATCCCGAGCTGCGCCGTGAGGTCGGCCTGCCGGTCGCCGAGCGGCGGCTTGGCGTACTGGGCGCGGCTCAAGACCGAGTCGAGCGCCACCCAGGTGGTCGGCTCCCCCTCGTTGATGGCCGGGAAGTGCGGCACGCGCAGGAGGAGGAAGAGCCAGACGCTGACGCCGAGGGCCACGGCCGCCGCGCACCAGGCGAGGACCTTCGGGCTGAGGAGCGCGCGCGGATCGGTGAAGAGCACGTAGGCCAGGACCGCCGGCGCGACGAGGAGCCCCATCAGGTGGTTGGTGGCGGTCAGGGCGAGGAGGTAGACGATCAGGAGGAGCAGGTGGTCGCGGCGGCTCCCCGCGGGCCGGTCCCCCCACCGCACGGCGAGCCACAGCACGAGCGCGATGGAGAGGAGGCTGAGGGTGTAGACCTTCTCGTTCACCACCGACTGGTTCCACACCGTGAACGCGGTCGCCGCGGTGAGCGATCCGGCGAGCGCGGCAAGGCGCCGCGGTCCGCGCACAGGCACGACGGGCCGAAGCCACCGCTCCGCGACGAGGAACCAGAGGCCGGCGCTCAGCGCGCTCGCCACCGCCGACAGGAGGTTGATGCGCGCGGCGTAGGCGTGCGCCCAGGGCACGAGGCCCCACACGTGGGCCAGGAGCACGAAGAGCGGGTTCCCCGGCGGGTGCGGGATGCCGAGGACGTAGGCCGCGGTGATGTACTCGGGCGTGTCCCAGAACTGCGCCGTCGGCGCGAGGGTGGCGGCGTAGAGGGCGAGGGCGGCCAGCGCCACCAGGCCCGCCAGCGGATACGGAGGTCGCTCGTCGGTCGCGATCATCGTGAGGGACGGAAGATACGCCCCGCCCCGGCGGCGGCCAGCGGGCGGGGCGCGCCCCCGCCTTGACCCCTCTGCGCGGCGCCCGCACCTTTGCCGGATGACCACCGAGAACCCGGACGCCGCCGACGTTCTCGCCGCGCGGATCGAGGAGCTGGAGCGCGAGCGCGACCGGCTGCTGACGATCATCGAGATCCTGCAGGAGATCTCGGGCACCCTGCACTTCACCGACATCCTGCAGTCCATCGCCCGCCGGCTGGGGGAGACGTTCGGCCTCGACCGCGCGTCCATCCTCCTCGCCGATCGGGGGGGGAAGACGGCCCGCCTCGTCGCCTCGTACGAGGACCCGAGCATCCGCAACCTGGTGGTGGACCTCGCCCGCTATCCCGAGATCCGCCGGGCGATGGACACCGGGGAGACGGTGTTCATCGCCGACGCCTCGTCGGAGCCCGAGCTGGTGCGGGCGAAGGGCGCGCTCGCCCGCCGCAAGGCGCGCTCCATCACGGTGGTGCCGATCAAGCACAAGGGCGCCGCCATCGGCGCCATCTTCCTGCGGACCTACCAGGGCGGGACGCAGTTCAGCGAGACCGACGTCCGCTTCACCCAGCTCATCGCCGATCTGACGGCGCGCGCCCTGCGCAATGCGCACCGCTACGAGCAGCTCTCCCGCAAGACCGAGAAGCTCGGCGAGTCGGTGGACCACCTCCAGCGTGAGCGGCTGGTGATGCTCGGCTTCCTGCAGCGGCTCCTGGGCGCCTTCACCGCGCGCGACACCGACGCGCAGGAGACGCTCTCCCAGACCTCGGCGCAGGAGCTGGAGCGCCTCGTGGGCGTCACGCTGGCGGTCATCGCCGAAGAGGCCAAGGGCTAGATGGCAGGCCCGGCCGCGCGGGCCGCGGAGCTGCGCCGCATCCTCGACCGCGCGATCCGCGCCTATTACGTGCTCGACACGCCGGAGATGTCCGACGCCGAGTACGACCGCCTCTTCCGCGAGCTGCAGGCGCTCGAGGCGGAGCACCCCGACCTCCGCACGGCCGACTCCCCGACGCAGCGCGTCGGCGCCGAGCCCGCCGCCCAGCTCGCCAAGCACCGCCATCTCGCGCCGATGCTCTCCCTCGCGAACGCCTTCAGCGACGAGGAGCTGGCCGCATGGGAGGACCGGAACGCCCGCATCACACCCGCGGTCCGCGCCGCCGGCTACACCATCGAGGTGAAGATCGACGGCGCGGGCGTCTGCCTGACGTACCGGGACGGCGTCCTCGTGATGGGCACGACGCGCGGCAACGGCGTGACGGGGGAGGATGTCACGGCGAACCTCCGCACCATCCCCGACATCCCGCTGCGGCTCGCGGGCTCCGGGTGGCCGGCGCTCCTCGAGATCCGCGGCGAGGTCTACTTCCCGGAGGCTGGCTTCGAGGCGCTGAACAAGAGGCGCGAGGCGGAGGGGGAACCGCTCTTCGCCAATCCGCGCAACGCCGCTGCGGGGAGCCTGCGGCAGCTCGACTCGAAGATCACCCGGGCGCGAGGGCTGCGGTTCTTCGCCTTCGCCATCGAGGCGGCCGGCGTGCGCCTCCCCTTCCGGACGCAGGCCGAGCTGCTGGACGGCCTCGAGGCGTGGGGCTTCCGCGTCGCACCGCACCGGCGGCGGGTGCCGGATCTCGCCGGCGCGCAGGCGGTCACGGCGGAGTTGGGAGAGCTGCTCGAGTCCCTCGCGTTCGGGGCGGACGGCGCCGTGGTGAAGGTGGACGACCTGCGGCTCCAGGAGGAACTCGGCACCGTGGGGGAACGCGAGCCGCGCTGGGCCATCGCCCGCAAGTTCGCCCCCGAGGTGGCGGTCACGCGGCTCCTCGACATCAAGCTGAACGTCGGTCGGACGGGCGCGCTGAATCCGTACGCCGAGCTGGAGCCGGTGGAGATCGGCGGCGTGACCGTCTCGAGCGCGACGCTCCACAATGCCGAGCTGATCGGCGCGAAGGACATCCGCATCGGCGACTGGGTGGAGGTGACGCGGGCGGGGGAGGTCATCCCGCAGGTGCTGGGGCCGGTGCGCGCGCGGCGGACGGGGGACGAGATGGTCTTTCAGATGCCGAAGACGTGCCCGACGTGCGGCTCCCCGGTCGAGGCGCCTCCCGACGAGGTGATGACGTACTGCCCGAACGTCTCCTGCCCCGGACGGGTGCTGGAAGGGATCGTCCACTTCGCTTCCCGCGGCGCGATGGATATCCGCGGCCTCGGCTACGAGCGGGTCGAGAAGCTCCTGGAGGCGAAGCTGATCGCCGATGTCGCCGACCTCTACGACCTCGAGCCGCTCCCCCTCCAGGACATCGAGGGCTTCGCGGAGAAGTCGGCCCAGCAGCTGGTGGACGCCATCGCGGCATCGAAGCAGCACCCCCTCGCGACGCTCCTCTTCGCGCTCGGCATCCGCCACGTGGGCGAGGGGATCGCGGAGCTCCTGGCGCGCCGCTTCGGCACGATGAACGCCCTGATGGCCGCGTCGGAGGAGGAGATCGGCGAGGTGCGCGGGGTGGGGCCCGCCATCGCCGAGGCGGTGGCGGCGTTCTTCAAGGAGAGGCGCAACCTGAAGCTCGTCGCGCGGCTGAAGAAGGCGGGGCTCCGGATGGACGAGCCCGTGACGGCATCCGGCGAGGGGCCGCTGGCCGGCGGCGTGTTCGTGCTGACCGGGACGCTCCCCACGCTGAGCCGCGCGGAGGCCACGAAGCGGATCGAGGCGGCGGGGGGCGCCGTGACGGGCTCCGTATCGAAGCAGACCATGGCGGTCGTCGCGGGCGACGACCCCGGTGGGAAGCTCGACAAGGCGAAGCAGCTCGGCGTGCCCGTGTGGGACGAAGCGGAGCTGCTGCGCCGACTCGACGCGTGATCGCGCCGCTGCCCCCGCGACGCAGCGCCCTTGCCGCGCTCGTCCCCGTGGTGGCCCTCGCCGCCCTGGCGTTCGTCGCGCCGGCGACGCACGCCCAGCGGCCCCCCTCGGGCCCGACCCCGTCCGCCATCGCGATCATCCCGCGCCCCGACAGCGTGGAGCTGCGCGAGGGCGCGTACCCGCTGCGCAACCCGGTCCGCATCGTCGTCGCCACGCCGAGCCGGCGGCTCGGGGAGATCGCCAGGCTGCTGCGCGCGTGGATCACCGCCTCGACCGGCTACCGCGTCATCATCCGGGAGCGCACCGCGCGCCGTGGCGACATCACCCTGCGGCTCGACCGCGGCGCGGGAGGCGGACCCGAGGCGTACACCCTCGCGGTCGGCTCCACCGGCGTCGACATCGCCGCCCCCGCTGCGGAGGGGGTGCTCTGGGGCGCACAGACACTGCGCCAACTGCTGCCGCCGGAGTCCGGCACCGGGGCCGGCGTCCCCGACGGCAGACGGCCGACGGGCGACGGCTCCGTCACCATTCCGGACGTCCTGATCCGCGATGCGCCGCGGTTCCAGTGGCGCGGGGCCCTGATGGACGCCGGGCGGCACTTCTTCCCCGCGCCGTTCGTGAAGCGCTTCGTGGACCTCCTCTCCCGCTCCAAGCTCAACGTCCTCCACTGGCACCTGACGGAGGACCAGGGGTGGCGGCTCCAGATCCGCCGGTATCCTCAGCTCACCGAAGTGGGCGCCTGGCGGACGGAACGGGACGGCTCGCGGTACGGCGGCCTCTACACGCAGGACGTGGTCCGCGACGTCGTCGAGTACGCGCGGCTCCGCGGCGTCACCGTCGTCCCCGAGATCGAGATGCCGGGACACAGCGTGGCGGCCATCGCCTCGTATCCGTGGCTCGGCTGTACCGGCGACTCCACGGTCCGCGTCGCGAACAGCTGGGGCGTCTTCCCCGACGTGTACTGCCCACGCAAGGTGACCTTCGATTTCCTCGAGAACGTCCTCACGGAGGTGCTGGCGCTCTTCCCCTCGCCGTACATCCACATCGGCGGCGACGAGGTGCCGAAGGACCGCTGGAAGGCCTGCGCCGACTGCCAGGAGTTGATGCGGCGCGAGGGGCTGCGCGACGAGAGCGAGCTGGAGAGCTGGTTCGTGCGGCGCATCGAGGCGTGGCTCGCCGCCCACGGACGCCGGCTCGTGGGGTGGGACGAGATCACCGAGGGAGGGCTCGCGCCGGACGCGGTGGTACAGGTCTGGCGCGATCCCGCGACCATCGCCGCCGTGGCGCGGCAGGGGCACGACCTCGTCGCGTCGCCTTCGGCTTCGGTCTACATCAATCGCTCGCCGGGGGACCTGACCCTCGCGGCGGCGTACGCCTTCGAGCCGGTGCCCGCGGGCCTCAGCAGCGAGGAGGCGGCGCACATCCTGGGTGGCGAGGCGACGCTCTGGTCGGAAGGGATCACCACCACCAACTTCGACCTGATGGCCTTTCCCCGGCTCCTCGCCTTCGCCGAGGCGCTGTGGAGCCGCGGCCCGCGCGATCTCGTGGAGTTCCGCCGCCGGCTCGCCGCGGACACCGTGCGCCTCGCCGCGCTCGGCGTCGCCCTCGGCCCCGAGGACCGCGACATCCTCAGCATGACGCCGCGCTACGACAGCACGACGAACAGCTTCGACCTCTTCGTCACGCAGGGGGTGCCCGGCATCGAGGTCCACTACACGACCGACGGCGGGGCGCCGTCACCGTCATCGCCCCTCTATGCGGACACGAGCCGCCTCACCGGCGCCCGCACGCTGCGCGCCCAAGCGTTCTTCCGCGGCGCGCCGCTCGGCGACCCACTCGCGTTCACCGTCCAAGCGCACCTCGCCCGCGGCCGCCCGGTGGTGCTCACCTCCGCGCCGAGTCCGCGCTACCCGGGCACCGGCCCGCGCACCCTCACCGACGGCGCCCTCGGCTCCCTCGACTTCCGCGACGGCCTCTGGCAGGGATGGCAGGGACCCGACCTCGAGGCGGTGATCGACCTCGGCTCGGCGCAGCCGATCGCGGCGGTGGAGGGCTCCTTCCAGCAAACGATGCGCTCGTGGATCCTGTTGCCGCGTGACTTCACCGTCTGGCTCTCGGACGACGGCGCGACTTGGCGCGTCGCCGGCACCGCGACGCACGAGCAGCGGGCCGAACGCGCCGACCCGTTCCTCTTCCGCCTCACGGTCGCGGCGCCGGGGGGCACCACAGCGCGGTGGGTGAAGGTGCGGGCGCGGGGATTCGGCACGCTGCCGGGCTGGCACCCGGGCGCCGGGAACCCCGCGTGGATCTTCTGCGACGAGATCGTGGTGCGGTAGGACTCACCGGGCCCCCGCCCAATCGTCACACCGAGGCAAGGGGCATTATCATCCGTTCATGAAGCAAGACGCGAAGGCACCGCTCCCCTGCTACGACAGCATCTTGGAGACCGTCGGCCGGACCCCTCTCGTCCGGCTCCGCAAGATCGCCGCGGATTTCCCCGGCGAGGTCTTCGCCAAGATCGAGTACCTGAACCCCATGGGGAGCATCAAGGACCGAATCGCCCGTCACATGATCGAGGAGGCGGAGCGGAGCGGCCGGATCCACCCCGGGGACCTGATCATCGAGAACTCGTCCGGCAACACCGCCCTGGGACTGGCGCTGGTCGCCATCCAGAAGGGGTACCGGCTGAAGGTGGTGGTCAGGGACCGGATCAGTCAGGAGAAGGTGGCCCTGCTCCGGGCACTCGGAGTCGAGGTCCAGATGGTGGACAGCTCACTCCCTCCTGAGCATCCGGATAGCTACAACAACATCACGCCGCGACTCGCACGCGAGACGCCCGGATGCTACTTCCCCG